>JANQRO010000191.1 GCA_028284525.1 Myxococcota bacterium
ATGCGGTGCACCCCCGCGAGCCGCGCCGCGATCAACACCTCGGGCGCGACGCTGCCGTCCTTGCGCGGCGGGGTGGCCATCGCGATCTCGGGAACGTCCACCACGGAGGCAGGGACGCCGTTCATGATCACCGAGGACGGATAGGCGGCCTTGCCGCCGGGCACGTAGATCCCCACCCGCTCGAGGGGGCGGACGCTGTGACCGAGCAACGCTCCGCCCTCTTCGCGCATCTCCCAGCTCGAAGGGATCCGCTTGCGGTGGAACTCGCGGACCCGCATCGACGCCTTGCCCAGCGCCGCGCGGTCGGCGGGGTCGACCTTCTCCACCCCCTCCTCCCACTCCTGGGGCGTGACCTCGACCCGTTCGAGGGCGGCCCCGTCGTACTCGGCGATACAGGCGAGGAGCGCCTCGTCGCCGCCCTCCCGCACGCGGTCGACGATCTCGCGACAGCTCGCCTCGACCGAGTCCTCTTCTGCGCGGCGGTCGGTGAGCTCTCGGAAGGCCCGGCGGAACCCGGGCTCGGACGCAGACAGGACCCGGACCTCGAGCTCCTTCGCGGTGGTCTTGGCTTTGGCCTTCGCGGTGCGGGCGGCCATCTCACCCCTCCCGTCGTATGTCGGCGCCCAGGCGACGGAGCTTCTCTTCGATGCGTTCGTAGCCCCGGTCGATGTGGTAGACGCGGCTGATCTCGGTTTCGCCTTCGGCGGCGAGGCCCGCGACGATCAGGCTCGCCGAGGCGCGCAGGTCGGTCGCCATCACCGGAGCCCCCGACAGCCGCTCGACACCGCGAACGTGGGCGCTGCGGCCGTCGAGCTCGATGTCGGCGCCCATGCGACGCAGCTCCGGCACGTGCATGAAGCGGTTCTCGAAGACCGTCTCGGTGACGACGCTCGAGCCCTCGGCGAGCGCGAGCACCGCCATCAGTTGCGCCTGCATGTCCGTCGCGAACCCCGGGTAGGGGGCGGTCGAGACCCGCAGCGCGCGCGGGCGACGCGGAGCGCGCAGCGCCACCTCGTGGTCGCCCACCTCGAGCTCCGCGCCGCAGGCGCGGAGCTTGTCGAGGGTCGCGCCCATGTGCTCGGTGTGGATCCCGGTGACCCGGATCTCCCCCCGGACCACCGTCGCCGCGGCGAGCAGCGTCCCGGCCTCGATGCGGTCGCCCCAGGCCGTGCGCTCCATCGCGCCCAGCGAGTCGACGCCTTCGATCTCGATGCGTTCGCTGCCGGCGCCCTCGATGTGGGCACCCATCGACTGGAGCGCCTCGGCCAGCTCGATCACCTCGGGCTCGCGCGCGGCGTTCTCGATCACGCTGCGACCCCGCGCCAGACACGCCGCCATCATCACGTTCTGGGTGCCGTTCACCGTCACGAAGTCGAAGCGATGCCGGGCGCCGTCGAGACGCGGCGCGCGCGCCTCGACGTAGCCGTGGTCGAGACCCACCTTGGCGCCGAGCGACTCGAGCCCGCGCATGTGCTGCTCGACGGGACGCACCCCGATCGCGCAACCACCCGGCTCCGAGACCCGGGCACTGCCACAGCGCGCCACCAGCGGTCCCAACACCAGAAACGAAGCGCGCATCTTGCGCACCAGGTCGTAGGGCGCCTCAGGGGTCGTGATCTCTCCGGGCTCGATCCGTACGGCGTGGTCGTCCCAGGGGTCCCAGGCGGCGTGCACGCCGAGCGCGTTGAGGATGTCGAGCATCGTGTCGACGTCGCGTACCCGGGGCACGTTGCGCAGCACGCTGGGCTCGTCGGTGAGCAGCGAGGCCGCCATCAACGCCAGCGTGGCGTTCTTCGAGCCCGACGCCTGCACCGAGCCGCGCAGCGCGGCCCCCCCACGTACAACGATCCGATCCATCTACGAAGACTCCAGGGGGGCGGGTTGTGTGGCGCGCTCGGGATCGTCGGGGGGACCGATCAGGAGCGCGCGCTCGGTTCCCGCAGCATCGCGAATCGTCGCGCCGGGATCGAACCCCGCTGCGATGGCCGCGTCCGAGATCGCCGGGAGCTGACGCGGGTCGAGCTCGAGGAGCAAGCGCCCGCCCGGCCGGAGGTGGGCGGGGGCCTCCGCCACGAGACGCCGCAGACAATCGGCCCCGTCCTCGCCGCCACCGAAGAGGGCTCCGGAGGGCTCGTGGGCGAGCTCCGGCGGGAGCGACCCGCGCTCGGTCTCCGCGACGTAGGGCGGGTTCGAGACGACGAGGTCGAAGCGCTCGCCGGCCAGCGGCGCGAAGAGGTCGCCTTCGAGCCAGCGGATCTCGACGTCGGGCACCAGGGCTTGCGCGTTCTTTTGCGCGACGCTGAGCGCATCCGAGGACCGGTCGGTGGCCCAGAAGAGCGCGTCGGGACGCTCGGTTGCCAGGGCGATCACGATCGCTCCCGAGCCGGTCCCGATCTCGAGCACGCGGGTCCCGGCGCCGAGCAGCGGGAGCGCGGCCTCCACCAGACACTCGGTTTCGGGCCGCGGCACCAGCACCGCCGGGCTCACCGCCAGCGGTAGCGACCAGAACTCCCGTCGCCCCGTGAGGTAGGCCACCGGCATCCGCTCCCGGCCGCGTGCCTTCACCAGCTCGCGGAAACGCGCTCGCTCGGCTTCCTCCACCGGCTTCTCGTAGTCGACGTAGAGCTTGAGCCGATCACAGCCGAGCGCGTAGGCCAGCAGACACTCCGCGTCGAGCCGCGCGCTGGCGACGCCGCGCTCCTTGAAGTGGGCGGTGGTCCACTGGAGGAGATCGAGAACGGTCCAGGTCTTCGACGTCACGGTGCCACCTGCTCCGCCGCCTTGGCGAGCCCCACGTGCACCGCGTCGAGGAGCTCGTCCATGTTGCCTTCGATGACCTGGTCGAGCTTGTGGAGGGTGACGCCGACACGGTGGTCGGTGACACGGCTCTGGGGGAAGTTGTAGGTGCGGATCCGCTCGCTGCGGTCGCCGCTCCCCACTTGCGAGCGGCGCTCGCTGGCCCGCTCGGCGGCGGCCTTCTCCTGCTCGTGCTCGAGGAGCCGCGAACGCAGGATCTTCATCGCCCGCGCCTTGTTCTTGTGCTGGGACTTCTCGTCCTGACACTGCACCACCAGCCCCGTCGGCAGATGGGTGATACGCACCGCCGAGTCGGTGGTGTTGACGCTCTGGCCGCCGGGCCCGCTGGCGCGCATCACGTCGACCCGCAGGTCCTTGGCGTCGATGTGGACGTCGACCTCCTCGGCTTCCGGGAGCACGGCGACGGTCACCGTCGAGGTGTGGATACGCCCCTGCGACTCGGTCGAGGGCACCCGCTGGACCCGGTGGACCCCGCGCTCGTGCTTCATCCGGCTGTAGACGCGGTCGCCCGAAATCGAGGCCACGACCTCCTTGACACCGCCGGTCGCGCTCCCCGAGAGCGAGAGCGTCTCGAGCTTCCACTTGTGGGTCTCGGCGTAGCGGGTGTACATACGCAGCAGGTCACCCGCGAAGAGCGCGGCCTCCTCGCCCCCGGCGCCGGCGCGGATCTCGAGCATCACGTTGCGCTCGTCGTTCGGGTCGGGGGGAACGAGCAGAACGCGGATCTGGCCCTCGAGGCTCTCGAGCTCGGGTTCCAGGCTCTCGATCTCGCTCTGGGCGAGCTCGCCGAGCTCGGCGTCGCCCTCGGCGAGCATCTCGCGGGCGCCGGCGAGCTCGGCGTTCACCTGGCGGTAGCGCGCCCCCGCTTCGAGGAGCGGGCGGAGTCGCGCGAGCGCCTTGGCGAGCTCGGTGACCCGGGAGGCCTGGGACACCACCGCCGGGTCGGCGAGCTGGGTCTCGAGGTCCGCTGCCCGCGCCTCGGCCTCTTCGATTCTTTTGAGCAGCTCGGACATGAGCTGGCCTCATCCGGGGGGTCGGTCGCCGTCGCGACGCCGGGCGTCGCCGCGGCCTCAGGAGTTCATCGAGTCGAGGAACTCCTCGTTGGAATCCGTGGCCTTGATCTTCTCGAGGAGGAACTCCATCGAGTCGATCGGGTTGAGCGGCGCGAGCACCTTCCGCAACAGATACATCCGGTTGAGCGTCGTCTCGCTGAGCAGCAGCTCCTCGCGTCGGGTGGCCGAGCGGTTGATGTCGATCGCGGGGTAGGTGCGGCGGTCGGCGAGCTTGCGGTCGAGCACGAGCTCGCTGTTCCCCGTTCCCTTGAACTCCTCGAAGATCACCTCGTCCATCCGCGATCCGGTCTCGATCAGCGCCGTCCCGACGATGGTGAGGCTCCCCCCCTCCTCCACGTTGCGCGCCGCGCCGAAAAAGCGTTTGGGCTTGTGGAGCGCATTCGAGTCGACGCCACCCGAGAGGATCTTGCCCGAATGTGGCACGACGGTGTTGTGCGCGCGGGCGAGGCGGGTGATCGAGTCGAGCAGGATCACCACGTCCCGTTTGTGCTCGGTGAGTCGTTTGGCCTTCTCGATCGCCATGTCGGCCACCTGGACGTGGCGGGTCGCCGGCTCGTCGAAGGTCGACGACACCACCTCGGCCTTCACGTTGCGCTGCATGTCGGTGACCTCTTCGGGTCGCTCGTCGATCAGCAGCACGATGAGATACACCTCGGGGTGGTTCTCGGCGATCGCGTTGGCGATGTCCTTCAGGATCATCGTCTTCCCGGCCTTGGGCGGGGAGGTGATCAGGCCGCGCTGACCCTTCCCGATCGGCGCGATCAGGTCGATGATCCGGGTCGTCATCCCACCCGTGGGCGCCTCGAGGTTGAACTTCTCCTCGGGGTAGAGCGGGGTCAGGTTGTCGAAGTTGATCTTGTGCCGCGCCTTGGCGGGCTCCTCGAAGTTGATCGTCTCGACCTTGAGGAGTGCGAAGTAGCGCTCGCCTTCCTTGGGCGGGCGGATCTGGCCGCGGATCGAATCGCCGGTGCGCAGACCAAAGCGACGGATCTGCGAGGGCGAGACGTAGATGTCGTCCGGGCCCGCGAGATAGCTCTGGTCCGGCGAGCGCAGGAAGCCGAACCCGTCGGGCAGGGTCTCGAGCACGCCCTCGGAATAGATCCGCGCCTTGGCCTCGGTCTTGGCCTTGAGGATCGCGAAGATCAGATCCTGCTTGCGCATCCCCGAGGCGTTCTCGACCTCGAGCGACTCGCCGAACTCGACGAGCTCTTCCATCGGCGTGTTCTTGAGCTCGCTGACGTCGAGCCGTTCACCGGTGTCGTCGCCGTCGTCGAGCAGCTCTTCTTCGCTCAGCTCGTCGGCGACGTCGAGGATGTCGTGGGCCACCGCCCGATTGCCGTTGCGCCCGCCGCCACCGCCGTTGCCACGGGAACGGCGGCGGCCGCGTCGCGACCCTCGGTTCCCGCCCGAGTGATTCTCGTTGGATCGTTCCATGACTGGGTCAGTCCTCTGTGTCGCGACGCTCGTTGGGGTGGTGGGTGGTGATGGCCAAGGCTGTGGAGGGATGGGCGATCGGCGCGGCGTGTGCCGGAGGGGCGTTGGGGCACGCCGCGGGAAGTGTGGGACGGGGTCCGTGCTGTGCCGGAGCCCGAAGCGCGGGATCGGCGAAATGTCCTTTCGTTCGGTCGCTTTCGGCCCGCAGTTGATCGAATTGTGCCGGGGGGCGTCGGGGCCCCGCAGCGGGGAACCCTGCGACCGCCACGGCGGTCAAAGCGATGCAAACCCGGACAGCTTTCGGCGCGTTCTGATGTCCGCCCAGCTTCTGGTGGCGCCCGCTCGGAGCGGCCCGCCCGAGCGGATCGACTGGGATCGACCGGGTCGGACCGACAGCGACGGACGTGTGGGTGGGGTAGAGACGCAAAGGAGGCTATGCGGGTGCGTTCGCCGTGTCAAGAGCGTCCCGTGGCCGACCCGCCCCGCGCGCCGACGCGGATCCAGTGGACGAGTCGGTCACCGCCCGGCCCGTCGCGGCGCCGCGATGCGAAGCGCCTGGGGTCGGCGAAGGTGCAGCTGTCGGACAGCGTCACCACGCGCTCGGGCTCGAGGCCACCGCGCCGCAGCGCGGTGTGCGCGAGCGCCCCGAGGTCGAGGGTCCAGTGGCCCGGCTGCGTCGGCGCGAGCGCCGCGTCGAGAGCGCTCCCAAACTCCGGGGCGAGGGCGCCGCGCACCGGCGTATCCACTTCGTAGTGCTGCGCGCAGATGTGGGGGCCGACGACCGCGACGCGCTGTGGCGACGGCCCCGCGGCCCGATCGAGGGCCTCCAGCGCCGCTCCGATCACGCCGCACGCGAGTCCCCGCCAGCCCGCGTGGATGGCTGCAGCGGCGCCGGGCTGCGCCACCAGGATCGGCACGCAGTCCGCGGTCACGACGCCGAGGACGTGTCCCGCGGTGGTCGACACCACGGCGTCGGCGTCGCCGAGGGCGCTCCGGGTCGTCGCGTCGACGGTGACCACCGCGTTGCCGTGTACCTGGCGCGGACGCAGACACGCCGGGGGCTCCGGCGCCCCGCGTGTGCCGAATCCGTGGTCGACGCCGAGCGCGGCGTGACGCAGGAACCCGTCGCTCACCGCCGCCTGGCCCCCTCGCGCGCGCCGGCGCGCTCGACCACGGCGCCGAAGTCTTCGGGGGGCGGCGCCTCGAAGCGTTGTCGCGCGCCGCTGCGCGGGTGGTCGATCTCGAGGGAGGCGGCGTGCAGCGCGGGTCGCGAGAACCCGGCGCTCCCCGCACCGCGACGCGTCCCGCCGTAGACGTCGTCGCCCAGGAGGGGGAGCCCGACCGAGGCCAGGTGTACGCGAATCTGGTGGGTGCGGCCGGTCTCTGGGCGGATCTCGAGGAGGGACAACCCGGATTCCGGGAAGCGCTCGATCACCCGGTAGTGGGTGAGGGCGCGTTTGCCGCGACGGGTGGACACGCTCATGCGTTTTCGGTCGCGCGGGTGGCGGCCCACCGGCTTGTCGACGGAGCCGCTGTCGGCGCCGGGAACGCCACGCACCAGACACAGGTAGCGCCGTTCGACGCTGTGCTCGAAGAACTGCCGCGCCAAGTGCTGGTGGGCGGCGTCGTGCTTCGCCGCCACCAGCACCCCCGACGTCCCTTTGTCGAGCCGGTGGACGATCCCGGGCCGCAGGACACCGCCGATCCCGGCGAGATCACCGCAGTGGTGGAGGAGCGCGTTGACCAGCGTGCCGCGGGGATGCCCGGGCGCCGGGTGGACGACCTGCCCCGCCGCCTTGTCGACCGCGATGAGCTCGGCGTCCTCGTAGAGCACCACCAGCGGAAGCGCCTCGGCGGTCGCCGCCAAGGGCAGGAGCTCCGGGGGATCGACCTCGAGCAGCTCACCTTCCCGCACGCGGCGGGCCGGGCGTGTCTCGCCCCGCACGCACCCCGCGTCGATCCAGCGCCGCGCCTGGGCACGGGAAATCCCGGCGAGTTCGGCGAGGGCGCTGTCGAGACGCTCTCCCGCCGTCTCCTCGCCCACAGCGAACCGACGCACCCGCTCCGAAACGACCTAGCCGCGTCCCGCGCGCTCGCCACGCCCCGCGCGCCCGAGCCGTCGCGGTCGCGCGTTGGCGTCGAGGAATTCCTTCAGACGCTCGACGTAGCTCGCCGCGACGCTGCGCGCGTCGAGGTCCAGAAAGCGCGCGTAGGCATCGACGAATCCGCGCACGTAGACCGGCGCCGGGAGCGAGTCGAAACGCTCCTCCTCGATCCCGCGCAGGTAGTTCGGGTTCACCTTGGTCACGGCGGCGATCGCGTCGATGTCGGCGCCCCGCGCCAGCCGCGCGCGGCGCAACCGAGCGCCGTCCCACGGCGCGTCCGGATCGCCGTCGTCGATGTCGTCGAACTCCTCGAGGGCGCTGGCCGGGCTCTCATCGGGCTCGCCCCGGCGCTCGTCGTCGTAGGGCTCGAGGACGATCAACTCCTCGCTGGGCGACCCGGCCGTCCCACCGAGCGAGGCGTTGTAGGCCTCGCGGCGGTCGGGGTCCGACAGGATCGCGTAGGCGGTCTCGACCTGCTGACGAACCGCGGCGGCCTCCTGCTCGTCGAGCACCGAGTACGACGCGAGGGAGCCCGGGGCGTAGGCCTCGCGCACCAGGGCGTAGGCGCGCTCGATCTCCTCGGGTTGCGCCTCCCGGGGCAGCTCGAGCAGCTCGTAGTGGTTCAGCTCACGCATCGGCTTCATAGGGCGGGGCGCTCCGGTGCGGAAGCGGCTCGCGGGCGAGCCGGTCGGTTGGACAGACCCATCAGCTTGCGCGCGATCCGCATCACGTAGATCGCGGCGTCGCTGCGCGGGTGGCTCTCGACGATCGTGGCGCGCGAGCGCACGGCTTCGCTCACCGCGTCGTCCCAGTTGACGTAACCCAGGTAGTCGGCCTCGAGTCCGAAGTACTTGCGACACACGCTGCGGACCGTGAAGCCCAGACGAATATCCTGTGCGGTCCGCACGCCGTTCACCACGAGCTGCGGTCGGAACGAGCGCATCGCCGCGACGAAGCGTTCGCCGTCCTCCGGCGAGGATTGTTGGACCGCGTTCATCAAGTCGAGCGGCGTGCGGATCCCCCGGTCGTTCTTCTGATCCATCGCCTGATTCACGATGTCGCGCACCGCATCGCTGGTGACCGCGTGACGCAGCCGCCGGTAGAACGCCGCCCGCAGGAACGCGTACGCGTTCTCCACCGAGGTGGGCTCCGGGGTCATCACGAGCACCCCGACATCGCCGACCAGGAAGTAGTCGATCACCGAGGGATGGGTGCCGGCGCCCAGGTCGACGACGGCGTAGTCGGCCGGGAGCTCGCGGATCTGCTGGAGCATCGTGACCCGGCTCCACGATTTGGGCTGGGCCGAGTCGAGGTTGCCGTGGGTGGCGGCGATCAGACGCAGCCCGGGGACCGGAGTGTCGAGGAGCAGGCGTCGCAGATCGCGCTCGCGGTCGGCGACGTAGTCGGCCAGGCTCGTGGAAGGTGCCGACATGCCGAGGGCCGTGTGGAGGTTGGCGCCTTCGAGGTCGGTGTCGATCGCGACGACCCGGCTTCCGAGTCGGGCCAGGGCCGCGGCGAGGTTGGCCGAGATCAGCGTCTTGCCGATCCCCCCCTTTCCGCCCCCGATGGCGATCACCCGGGGACGGCGGTCGCGCGGCGACCCGTGCTGGGGTGCCCACTCGCGATCCTGCGCCATAGCTGTCCTCGCCTGCGGTGCTCAGACCGCGATTGGTTCCCTCGCCTCGGACCGATCGACGACCCGGAGGAAGGGTCGCCACGCGTCGTGGCGATGGCTGGCCAAGGGGAGACTGGCGAGGGGGGTCCACCGAGGCCGGGCTGGTTGTCGATTGAGCCGGAACCCCGCTTGCTCGGGGGTCCGACCGCCCTTGCGACGGTTGCACTCCACGCAACTCGTCACGACGTTCTCCCAGGTGCTGCGCCCGCCGTGCGAGCGCGGCACCACATGGTCGAGATTGAGATCGCCTTTCGGAAACCTCTCCCCACAATACTGACACGTGTGGTCGTCGCGGGCGAATACGTTGGCGCGGCTGAAGCGCACGTGACGCCGGGGCATCCGGTCGTAGCTGCGCAGCACGATGACCCGGGGGATGGAGATCGGACCCCGGGAGGTCCCGATGGTGTCGGACCCCGGCTGCGGATCCTGGGAGAACCATTCGTCGAAGGCGTAGCTGCGATACTCGGTGTCGACGATGTGCGCGGCGTCCTGGTAGACGAGGGCGAATGCCCGGCGGACCGTCGTCACGTGGATCGGGAGATAGGACCGGTTGAGGACGAGCACACCTAGATTCAGCATCGAATCCGCCGCAATCACCGTACCTTAGCCCCCAGGGGCCTTCAACGCCGAGGCCACCGCGGTGGCTACCGCGTCGAGCTCGTCGTCGGCGAGCGTCCGGGCGTCGAGCCAGAGCGCACCCCGATCGACCCGGGCGATCACCGGCACCGGTGCCTCCCGGAGACGGGCGGCCAGGCGGTCGACGGACGGCGCGGTGCTCTCGAGGACCATCGCCCAGGACGCAATCCGGAACTCCGGGAGGGAGCCTCCGCCGACGAGGGCCTCGCAGGCCTCGACCCGGGGTGTCGACGCGACGCCGGCCGCGGCCGCTTCGCGGTCGAAGGCGCGGGCGAGCCGCTCGGCCCGGGCCCGCACCCGCTCGGGGGCCTCGCGCAGCATGCGCAGCGCCGGGATCTCCGTCTCCGCGCGACCGTCCAGCAAGGCGCTAAAGGTCCAGTCGAGGATCGCCAGGGTGAGCTTGTCGAGCCGGAACGCCCGAGCGAGTGGGTTCCGGCGCATCGCGGCGATGGCATCGACACGGCCCAGCAGGAGCCCCGCCTGGGGGCCGCCGAGGAGCTTGTCTCCCGAGAAACACACGACGTCGGCGCCGATCCGCAGCCGACCCGCGATGTGTGACTCCTCGGGCCAGCCGTGCTCGCGCCAGTCGAGGAGCAGGCCGCTCCCGACGTCCTCGAGGACGGGAAGGCCGGTCTTGTGGCCGAGGGCCACGAGCTCCCCCAGGTCCACCTCGCGGACGAACCCGCGCTGCTCGAAGTTGCTGCGGTGCACCTTGAGGATCAGCCCCGTCTCGGGGCCCACGGCCCGGGCGTAGTCTTCGGGGTGGGTGCGGTTCGTCGTCCCCACCTCCACCAGTCGCACCCCGGCGGCGCCGAGGATCTCGGGGATCCGAAACGAGCCGCCGATCTCCACCAGCTCGCCGCGGGACACGAGCACCTCGCGCCCTGCGGCCAGGGTGTTCACCGCCAACAGCAAGGCCGCCGCGTTGTTGTTCACCGCGAACGCGGCCTCGGCTCCGGTGAGGAGCTGGAGCTTGTCGGCGGTCCCGGCGAGCCGGTTGCCCCGCTGCCCGGTGCGCAGGTCGAACTCGAGGTCCGAGTAGCCGGCGGCGCGGCCCGCCGCGTCGAGGGCGCCGGCCGCGAGCGGGGCCCGGCCCAGATTGGTGTGGACCACGATCCCCGTCGCGTTGATCACCCGCCGCGGGCGACCGGCCACGAGCGCTCGGGCCCGTGCCGCCGCCGCGGCCTCGAGGGACTCGAAGGCGGGTGCCGGTCCGCCGCCGGCGATCGCCTCGCGGGCGGCCTCGAGCTCCGCGCGGGCGGCCACCGCCGCCGCCCAGCCCAGGGTCGCGTCCCCATCGAGCAGGGCCCCGGCCAGGCGATCGACCCCCGGCAGGCTGCGACGCGGGTCGCCCTGGGCTGGCTGCTCGCGAGACGGGCGACGGGCCATGGCGGCGGGAGGGTAGCGGCCTCGCCGCACTCGGTGACGAGGGCATGCTGATCCGGGATGTTGCGTCCCGTTTTTCCACCGGGAGACCACGCTTGTCCTTCATTCGACACAGTGGCTTGACCGAAAGGGGTGAATCATGGATTGTCAGGAAGTGTTTTTTGCGAGCTCGAGCCGGGCGGCGAGCCCCCGGGGGAGTGGCCTCCGCTGCGAACCGCAGCAGCGAACAAGGATGAGGCAACAGCGCCCCCAGAACGGACCCAGACGGGATTGGGCGACGCCACGGGAGACGGGCCACGAGCCGGATACGGGTGGGAACTTGCGGGGTTCGACGGACCTCACTCCCGACGCCCCGGCCGCCGAGGTCGCATGAAGATCGAACGAGGACAACAGGTCGTGCGAGCCGATGAGCTGCTGACGCACCAACGCGGTCTACGACCGGGGCGATGTCGCGATGCGCGTACACGCCACCGGCCGAAGACGCCGTGGTCGTGTAGGAGCGACTGAGGACAGCGCCGTCCAGACGCCACGCCGGCCCGGCCGGCGGCGTCTCCGCAATCCCACTCCGCCCCATCGAGCGCTCTGGCGCTCATCCTCTACGGCTCGCCGCGGAAACGGCGGAGCATGCGCAACCAGATTCTGATCAACGCGGGACGCGGGGAGACCCGGGTCGCGCTGATGGAAAACGACAGCCTGGCCGAGCTGCTGATCGAGCGAAACGCCGAACGCAGCGTCGTGGGCAACATCGCCAAGGGCCGGGTCACCCGGGTCCTCCCGGGGATGCAGGCGGCCTTCGTGGACATCGGTCTCGAGAAGGCCGCCTTCCTCTACGCCGGCGACTACCTCGCCGACCCCGAGGAGGAGAATCCGGGTCGCGGGAGACGCCGCGGACGCAACGGGAGCCGGGCGGTGCCACGCATCGACACGCTGCTCTCCGAGGGCCAGGAGATCGTCGTCCAGATCGCCAAGGAGCCGATCGGGACCAAGGGGGCCCGGATCACCTCGCACCTGGCGATCGCCGGCCGTCACCTCGTCCTGACCCCGGCGGGGAGCCGGGTGGGGGTGTCGCGCCGCATCGGGTCCGACAAGGAGCGCCGCCGGCTGCGCGAGATCGTCGACCGCCTCCGGCCCAAAGGGATGGGCTTCATCATCCGCACCGCCGGAGAGGACGCCCGCGAAGAGGACCTCGAGGCCGACATCAAGTACCTGAGCTCGGTGTGGTCCACGCTCAGCGAGCGCCGGGCAAAGGCCCCGGCGCCGAGCGTGCTCTACGAAGAGCCGTCGCTCCCGCTGCGGGTGATCCGAGACGTCGCCAACGCCGACACCAAACGCGTCGTGGTCGACTCCGCCGATGTCCACTCCGAGATCCGGGACTTCGTCGAGCGGTTCATCGCGGACCCCAAGCCCAAGGTCGAGCGCCACCCAGGGCCGGAGGCGATCTTCGAGACCCACGGTGTCGAAGCCGAGATCGACGCCAACCTCGGACGCAAGGTCTGGCTCAAGTCCGGTGGCTATCTGATCATCGACCAGAGCGAGGCGTTGACCGCGATCGACGTGAACACCGGTCGCTTCGTCGGCAAGCGCGACCTCGAGGAGACGGTCTTCAAGACCAACCTCGAAGCCGTGAAGGAGGTGGTGCACCAGCTCCGTTTCCGCAACATCGGCGGGCTGATCATCATCGACCTGATCGACATGGAGGCCGCCGACAACCGCGAGAAGGTGTACCGCGCGCTCCAGGACGCGATCCGCTCGGACAAGGCGCGCACCAACATCCTCAAGATCTCCGAGCTCGGGCTCGTCGAGATGACGCGCAAGCGCACCCGCGAGAACCTGGTGCAACAGCTCTGCGAGCCCTGCGCGTACTGCGACGGCAAGGGCTACGTGCTCTCCCGCGAGAGCGTGACCTTCAAGGTGCTCCGCGACATTCGCAAGGACCTCGTGCACATCGCGAGCCGAGAGATCGCGATCTCGGTGCACCCGCGGGTGGCCGAGATGTTGCTGGGGCCGATGAAGGAGGACCTGGCCGAGCTCTCGGCGGAGGTCGGCCGCGAGATCGAGGTGCGGGCCAAGCCCGGTATGCACCAGGAGCAGTTCGAGGTGCTGGCGCTGGGCGAAGCCGAGCCCGTGGAGCTCGACGTCCCGTGGCTGGTGGGGAGCGCCGCCATCGATGGCAGCGCCGCCGAGCTCGACGACGACGAAGAAGACGACGACCCGATCGAGGAGCTCGAGGCCGCCGACGACGCGGGAGCGGAGACACAGGAGAAGGCCGAGCGCGCCGACGATCTCCCGGAGACCGAAGCCACCGACGGCGAGGCGGAGGCCCGGGCCGGGGAGGAGGTCGAGACGCCGGCCTCCGCGTCGGGAGATGGCGACGCAGAGCCCGAGGAGGGCGACGACGCGAAGCGCCGGGGACAGGACGGAGCGGAGCCCACACCGCTCGTGGCCGCCGCGGCCGAGCCGGGCGAAGCCGTTGACGGGCCTTCGGAATTTCGGATACTCCCGCGTTCCGGCGAGAGCGAGGAGGCCTGATGTACGCGGTAGTCCGCAGCGGCGGCAAACAGATCCGGGTGAGCCCGGGCGACTCCGTCTGGGTCGAGCGCCTCGCCGGCGACGTCGGCGCCACCGTGGAGCTCCCCGACGTGCTCCTGATCTCGGGGGACGGCGAGCCGCGCATCGGGGCGCCGACCGTCGAGGGCGCGAAGGTCGTGGGCACCATCACCGACCAGGGCCGCGGCGAGAAGATCACGATCTTCAAGATGAAGCGACGCAAAGGCTACCGGCGCAAGCAGGGTCACCGACAGCACTACACCCAGCTGCGTATCGACAGCATCGAGGGCTAGACGTCATGGCACACAAAAAGGGACAGGGCAGCTCGCGCAACGGCCGCGACAGCAACGCGCAGCGCCGCGGCGTGAAACGCTTCGGCGGCGAGGCGGTGCTCGCGGGCAATATCCTCGTGCGCCAGTGCGGCACCAAGATCCACCCCGGCCGCAACGTCGGCTGCGGCCGCGACTACACCCTCTTCGCCCTCGTCGACGGCACGGTCCACTACGGAAAGTCCAAGGGCAAGACCGTGGCCCGGGTGGAGCAAGCGCAAGCGTAGGGCGAAGCCTTACGCGCGCAGCGGCGCCGAAGACGCCGCGAAGTCCACGAGGCCACACCCGGGCACCGGCCAAGCGGGTCTGCAGCCCCGGCCCGCTTGTGCCTCACCCGCTGGGTCGGCCGCGCCTCGGCGTGGTTCGGCTCTCCCACGACCGACCGACTCGGTAGGCAATCGCCGTCCGCTTCGCACGGGCTCCCGCGATACGTCGGTGTCCGGCACTGGCCCACCTCGGGTGTCGCTCCGAGGCGCCGCGAAGTCACCAGGTCGCTAGCCTCCCCCCGTGGCCACCAATTTCGTCGACGAGGCGGTGCTCGAGATCCACGCGGGACGCGGGGGGGACGGCTGCGCGAGTTTCCGGCGCGAGAAGTTTGCGCCGCGGGGCGGGCCGGACGGGGGGGACGGCGGTCGTGGCGGGAGCGTCGTGGTCGTGGCGGATCCGGGGCTCTCGACGCTGGTGGAGCCCCGGCTGCACAAGAGCGTGGCCGCGGAAGACGGCGTCCCCGGTAGCGGCTCGAACCGCCACGGCAGGAGCGGCCGCGACGCGGAGATCCGGCTGCCGGTGGGCACCGTGATCACCGACCTCGATGACGTCGACGACGCGGCGCCGCTCGCCGACCTCGTCGAGGCCGGACAGCGGGTCGTCCTGGCCCGCGGCGGGCGCGGGGGCCGCGGCAACGCGCGCTTCGCCACCGCGACCCGACAGGCGCCAGACCGCGCCGAGCGCGGTCGCTCCGGGGAGCGTCGCAAGCTCCGGCTCTCCCTCAAGCTCCTGGCCGACATCGGCTTGGTCGGGCTCCCCAACGCCGGGAAGTCCACGATGCTGCGACGGCTGTCCGCCGCGCGCCCGCGGGTGGGCGCCTACCCCTTCACCACCCTCACGCCTTCGCTGGGGGTCGTCGAGGTGGGGGAGGAGCGTTTCGTCGCCGCCGACATCCCCGGGTTGATCGAGGGGGCCAGCGAAGGTGCAGGACTGGGCGACCGCTTCCTGCGTCACATCGAGCGGACGCGGGTGCTGGTGCATCTGCTCGACGCGGGTGGGGCCCTGCTGGAAGAGCGCGACGTCGTCGAGGACTACCGCACCGTGCGTCGCGAGCTCGAGGCCTACGCCGACGACCTGGCGACGCGCCCCGAGATCGTGGTGTTGAACAAGATCGACCTCGTCGGCGATCGCCAGGCCTTGCGCCCCGCCCGCGAGGCGCTGCGGGCGCTCCAGCCGAGCTGGGTGGTCGAGGTGTCGGCCGCCACCGGCGAGGGACTCCCCGAGCTGCGCAAGATCATGCTCGAGCTCCTCCGCAAGGCCCGCGCCGAAGAGAGCCTGCGCGGGGTAGCGGACGCGTGAGCCGTCGCAGCGCCGCAGCGAAGGCGCGTCGCATCGTCGTCAAAGTGGGAAGCTCGGTGCTCACCCGGAACGGCGCCGTGCGCCCGGCGGTCTTCCGCGAGCTGATCCGCCAGGTCTCGACCCTGGTCGAATCGGGGCGCAAGGTCGCCGTCGTCTCCTCGGGTGCAATCGCGGTGGGCGCGCACCGACTCGGCTGGAGCCATCCGGGGCGCTCGATCCCCGAGAAACAGGCCGCCGCGGCCGTCGGACAGATCGGCCTCGTCGAACGCTACCGCCGCGGATTCGTGAACCACGGCATCCAGGTGGGACAGGTGTTGCTCACCCGCGCCGGTCTGCAGGACCGGGAGCGTTTCCTCAACGCGCGTCACACGCTTCTCGAGTTGTGGCGCCGCGGCGTCGTGCCGGTCGTCAACGAGAACGACACGGTCTCCACCGAAGAGATCCGCTTCGGCGACAACGACAACCTCTCGGCGACCGTGGTCAATCTGGTCGGCGCCGATCTGCTGGTGCTCCTCACCGACGTCGACGGGCTCTACCCCGGCGAGCCGGGACGCGACGCACCCTACGGGGTGGTCGAGCGGATCGACGCCACCGTCGACGCGGCGGCGGGGGGCTCGGACAGCGCCTTCGGACGCGGGGGCATGACCACCAAGCTCGAGGCGGCCCGCACCGCGATCCGCTCGGGCGCCGCCTGCGCGATCGCGAACGGCGGACGCAAGGGCACCCTGTTGCGCGTCGCGGCGGGGGAGGACGAAGGCACCCTCTTCGTCTCGCCCGAAGCCGGGCGTCGGATGTCGAGCCGCAAGCACTGGCTCGCCTACACCGCCCACCCCCTGGGCGTTCTCGAAGTGGACGCGGGGGCGGCCCGCGCGCTGCGCGAGCGGGGGCGCTCGCTCCTCCCGGCGGGCATCACCGCCGTCCGGGGTGAGTTCGGGATCGGCGACCCCGTGACCTGTAGCGGGCCCGACGGCCACGAGATCGCCCGCGGCCTCGTGGCCTATGCCTCGGGCGACGTGGCGAGGATCTGCGGTCTCGCCACGCCCCAGATCGCCCGGGTGCTAGGGTACTCGAACGGCAGTGAGGTGATTCACCGCGACGATCTGGTGCTGCTCGACGCTGCGGAGGGCACCGACCGCGCGGTCACCGAGAGCGACGGGATGACGACGTGAGCGCGAACTTTGTCGCCGAAGACATCGTTGCCAGCGCCCAGCGCGCGAAGGCGGCCGCCGAGCAGCTCGCCGAGCTCGACACGCGAGCCAAGGACCGTTGGTTGGCCTGCGCCGCCGACACCCTCGAGAGCCGTCGTGACGCGATCCTCGCGGCCAACGCCCGCGATCTCGAGGCCGCGCGCGCGGCCGAGATCGACCCGCCGCTGCTCGGCCGTCTCGAGCTTTCCCCCGAGCGCTGGGGCACGATGCTCCAGGGCTTGCGCGACGTCATCGCGCTCCCGGACCCGGTGGGGGCGATCTCGGATCTTCGGGTGCGGCCCAACGGGCTGCGCGTCGGACGGATGCGGATTCCCCTCGGCGTGATTGGCATCATCTACGAGTCGCGGCCCAACGTCACCGTCGACGCGGCAGCGCTCTGCGTGAAGGCCGGCAACGCCGTGATCCTGCGCGGCGGCTCCGAGGCGATCCACTCGAACCTCGCGCTGATCGACACGCTGCGCGCGGCGGCCCGGGAGGTCGAACTCCCCGAGGACGCGATCGTGGGCATCCCGACGACCGACCGCGCCGCGATCGCCGTGTTGCTCGAGCAGGACCGATCGATCGACCTGATCATTCCCCGGGGCGGCCCCGGGCTGATCCGCATGGTCAGCGAGACCTCGCGGATTCCGGTGATCAAACACGACGCCGGCGTGTGTCACGTCGTGCTCGACGAGAGCGCCGACGCCGAGATGGCCGAGGCCATCGTGCTCGACTCGAAGATCCGTCAGATGGGCGTGTGCAACGGGCTCGAGACGCTGTTGGTGCACCGCGGCTGCGCCGCGCGTCTGCTCCCGAACATCGGGAAGGCGTTGATCGAAGCGGGCGTC
>JANQRO010000201.1 GCA_028284525.1 Myxococcota bacterium
AGCCCCCACCGGCCAGGAGCGCCATCGCGCGGTCGCCCACGCTCCAGCCCTCGACGCCCGAGCCGTCGGCTTCGACGACGCCCGCGCACTCGAGGCCCAGAATCTCCGTCGCGTCCGGCGGCGGCGGGTAGAGACCCTGGCGCTGCATCAGGTCGGCGCGGTTGAGGGCGCTCGCGTGGACGGCGATCGCGAGCTCTCCCGGGCCCGGCTCGGGCGTCGGGACCTCCCCGATGGTGAGGACGTCCTCGTCTCCGGTCTCGCGCATCACGACGGCTCTCACGGCGAATCCTCCTCTCGCGCGGGGGCCGCACACCCTACCGCGCGCGGCGCGGCGCGTCTGGACCACCTGCCGGAATCCCCCCTGGGGCCAGCTACGCGAAAAATTGCGATACCAAGTACGATCCGGGTGACACGTACAGAACGGGCGGGTTCGAAGCGGGGCCGCGGAATTCGCCTGTTGCAGGACGCGTTGCGCGCGACCTGCCGCTCCGTGGATCGGGCCCCGAGGCGCCCCAGCAATGACACCCACAGGGGAATCGGTAGGGCGAGAGCCCGACGATCAGAGGTTGGTGGAGCGCATCCGGACCCGTGATGCCGGAGCGCTCGCCACTCTCTTCCGGCACTACTACCCCCGGGTCTACCACTTCGCGATGCGGCGTCTGGGACGACCGGGCCTCGCGGAGACCGTCACCGGAGAGGTCTTCTTCGAAGCGTGGCAGAGCGTCGAGGCCTTCCGTGGCGGATCCGCCGTGTCGAGCTGGCTCTACGGGATCGCCCATTTCAAATGCACCGGTGCGCGGCATCCGCGCGGCAGAACGCAACGAGGGAGAGAGAGCGCGATGGCGGCGAAGTGTCCGGAGGGCGTGCTCACGCTGATCCCCTGGTACCGCGAGCTCGACGCCGACGACCGGGGCGTCGTCGAGGCCCACGCCGCGGGATGCGCGTCGTGTCGCAGCGAAGTCGAAATGGTGGCCGGCGGCGCGGTGCCCCCGACGCCCTTCCCCGACCGCGACGCCGCCTTTTCCAAGCTGATGGCGCGCATCGAGCACGCGGGCCGCTATGGCCGCGAAGAGCCGGCGAAGCGCGAGGGCTGGCGCATCGCGGGGCTCGCCGCGGCGGCGCTCCTCCTCGTCTTCCTGGGCTTCGCCCTGGCCCAGTCGATCGGCGGGCGCTCCACCCTCACCGCCGTCTCGGTCTCCTCCGGTCCCCCCTACTCCTCGCTCCACGTGGTGTTTCGCGACGGGGTGAGTGCGGCGCAGATCGAGCACGCGCTTGCCCGGGTCGACGCCGTGCTGGTGTCGGGCCCGAACGCCGGCGGGCGCTACCTCGTCGCCGTGCCCCCCGGAGTCGATCCGCGGCGCGTGGCGGGGATCCTGATGGCCGGCACCCACGAGCACCCGCACGGGGTGGCCAAAGAGGTGGCGCCCCGGTCCCACTGAACGCGGGGCCCCGGACGCCGCGCCCTCCCGTCTCAGCCCGTGGGGTCGCGGTAGCGCTTCGGCGCTGCCCAGGACGGTGCGCGCGACTCGATCTCGAGGGCCAGCCGCGACCAGCCCACGGCGACCCCCTCCGGGTCCTCGCCGACGTCGAGCTGGAAGAGACCGCGGGCGAGCTCGCCATCCGGCTGCGCCAGGAGCTCGAGGAGCGCCTCCGCGGCCTCGTGGGTCTCGAGCATGCGGGGCTGCCAGCGCCCGAAGACCCGCTCGTTGTCGGCGTACTCGTCGGTCATCCCGGTCCGGACGAAGGGGAGCAGGATCGAGAACGCGCACACCGCGTCGGCCTGGCTGCCCAGGTTCACCGCCAACACCTCCGGAAGCTGCAAGACGGCCCAGTTGCCGACGGCGTAGCCCGGTACGCTGCGCCCCGGGTCGACCGCCTGTCGCGACGAGACGTACACCAGGCGCAGCGCCTCGCCGTGGTGGAGCGCCTCGCCGGCCCACAGGTGGGTCGAGGCCAGAAAGCCGTCGACCTTGGTGTCGATCACCAACCGGGAGTCGGCGAGGGCGTCGAGGAAGTGTTGTCGCACTCGGGCCCGGCGCATCGCGAGGGACTCGTCGGCGACTTCGCGGAGCGCCCGACCGAAGGAGTAGCCCGCCTCGCTGAGCCCCGAGTTGCAGATCACGAGATCCGGCGGTCGTCCTCCCATCTGCTCGATCACGTAGGAGCGCGTCGCCCAGAGATCGCCGAAGTTGGTGACGTCGGCCTGCACCGGGAAGGCGTTCACTCCGGCGCTGCCGAGCGCCTCCACCAAATCGAAGCCGTCCTCCGCGCTGCGGTGGAAGTGCACCCCCACCGACTCGGCGCCGTTCAGCCCCGCCGCCAGCGCGAAGGCCTGGCCGAGACCGCGGTCCTTGCCGGCGCCGGTGATCAGCACGCGACGGCCGCGCACGCCGGTGCCGAGAGCGTCGTCGTAGCGAAACCGATCCGGGTCGACGGTGAACATGGTGCTACTTCTGGGTGCCGGTGGGGATCTCCCGGAAGGCCTTGTCCTTGTCGACACGGACCTCCGGCGGGAGCCCGAGCACCCGCTCGGCGATGATGTTTTTCAGGATCTCGTCGGTCCCCCCGGCGATGCGCATCCCGGGGATCCCGAGGTAGAGATCCTGCCACAGCCCGTCGTCCACCCCGTGGGCCTCGTCGCTCACGGCGGCGAAGGGGCCCTGGAGGTCGAGGGCGAAGGACGCCATCTGCTGGCCCAGGGGCGCGCCCACGGCCTTCCCGATCGAACCCTCGGGCCCCGGGGTCGTCCCGCGCAGCAGTGCCGAGAGCGTCCGGTAGCTCGTGTACTGGAGCCCCTTGGCCTTCACGTAGAACTCGGCGAGCTGCTGGCGCACCGCCGAGTCCTGGATCGCGGGCTGGCCCTTCACCCGGGTGTCGCGGGCGAGCTTGAAGAGGTTGCGCAGGGTGCCGGCGGAGCTCCCGCCGCCGATCGCCACCCGCTCGTTCATCAGCGTCGTGATGGCCACCCGCCAGCCGTCGCCGACGGCGCCCAACCGGTTCGAGTCGGGGACGCGCACATCGGTGAAGAACACCTCGTTGAAGCCCGAGCCGCCGTTGATCTGGCGGATCGGCCGCGCCTCGACCCCCGGGCTGCGCATGTCGACGATGAAGTAGGTGAGCCCCGCGTGCTTCACCACGTTCGGGTCGGTGCGGGTGACGATCATGCCCCAGTCGGAGAAGTGGGCGCCGGTGCTCCAGATCTTCTGGCCGTTGATCACCCACTCGTCGCCGTCCTTCACCGCGCTGGTGCGCAGCCCGGCGAGGTCGCTCCCGGCGTCCGGCTCGGAGAAGAGCTGGCACCAGATCTCCTGACCGCGGGCCATGTCGCGCAGGTACCGCGTCTTCTGTGCGTCGCTGCCGTGGGCCATGATGGTGGGCCCGAGCATCCCGTGGCCGATCGTGTAGATGTTGGGCGGGGTGTCGTAGCGGGTCTCTTCCTGGTTCCAGATCACCTGCTCCATGCGGCCCAGGCCCTGTCCCCCGAACTCTTCGGGCCAGGTGAGCACCGCCCACCCGGCGTCGAACTTGGTGGCCTGCCACGCCTTCGCCGCCGCCACGGCGGCGTCGTCTTCGCGCTCGCCGAGCGGGTTGGGGAGGTTCTGGCTGGGGTCGCGTTTCTTCGCGTTGGCGTCGAGCCAGGCGCGGGCCTTGGCGCGGAACTCGGCTTCTTGCGGGGTGTCGTCGAAGTGCATCGGGGTCTTCCTCGGTCGTGGTTCGTGTCGGGTCGCGGTCGGTGGTGGATCGGCGGGGCGGGTCAGCCCATCGCCCCTTGGGCCTCGAGGCGGTCGATCAACAGATCGCGCCAGCTCGTCGCGCGGCCGAGCCCCGCGGCGAGGGCCTGGGCCCGCCGGTAGTAGAGATGGCAGTCGTACTCCCAGGTAAAGCCGACGCCGCCGTGCATCTGGATCATCTCTTCGGTGGCGAGCTCGTAGGCCTCGCAGGCCGCGACACGCACGCTGCAGGCGGCGATCGGGAGCTCTTCGTTGGCCGTCGAGAGCGCCCACGCGGCGAAGTAGCCGTTCGAGCGGGCCACCTCGATGGCCGCGTAGACATCGGCCATACGGTGCTTCAGCGCCTGGAACGACGCCACCGGGCGCCCGAAGGCGTAGCGGCCGAGGGTGAACTCCTTGGTCGTCTCGAAGGCCTGGGCGGCGCCGCCGATCTGTTCGAAGCCGGTCATCACCGCGGCGCGGTCGAGGAGCGCGCCGAGCAGCGCATCGCCCTGACCGACCTCGCCGAGCCGGGTGGCCGCGGCGTCGTCGAAGCGCAGGGTCGCGAGGGGCCGGCTCGGGTCGATCGAGTCGAGGGCGCCGCGCTCGACGCCGCTCCCGTCGAGGTCGACGAGCACCAGGCTCCCGGCGTCGCCCTCCCGGGCGTAGACGACGGCGAGGCCGGCGTCCTCTCCGTCCGGGACCGGGGCCTTCCCCCCGGAGAGCGTCCCGTCCTTGAAGGTGCACTGGCTCGACGCCGCGTCGAAGGCGCCCGGCCCCTCGGCGTAGGCGAGGGTGCCGATCAGCTCGCCGGCGACGAGCCGCGGCAGGTACTGCTGCTTCTGCTCGTCGGTGCCGGCCAGCAGCAACGCCTCGGTCGCGCCGTAGACGGTCGAGGCAAAGGGGATCGGCGCCAGCGCGCGTCCGATCTCCTCGGCGATCAGCACCAGCTCGAGGTAGCTCATCCCCGCGCCGCCGTAGCTCTCCGGCACCGCCGCGCCGAGCCACCCCATCTCGGCCACGCCCTTCCAGAGCTCCCGGTCGAGGCGCAGCGCCGGCTCCTCGACGATCTTGCGACACGCCTCGGGTCCGGCGTGCTCGGCGAGAAACTCCCGCGCCGTGTGCTGGACGAATTTCTGGTCCTCGGAGAACTCGAGATTCATGCGTCTCTTCCTGTGTGACGGATCGTCCGCGCGAGGCGGCGGATCCGGAGTATAGAATGGGAAGCCTGGGAGCCCTCGCTGTCTTGCCCTAGCGAGGCCCTCACCGGGCGGCTCCGCGGCGGGGGATCTGGTGGAAGTAGTCGTCGAGGGCCGCGCGGCCGCCCTCCTTCTTGAGGGCTCCGCGCTTGCGGGCCTCGCGGGGGTCGATGCGGCCGACGGCCACGGCGCACCAGACCTGTGCCGGCGCGGTGTAGCGGACGTCGGCGCCCTCGGCGAAGCCGGGGGTCACCGTGCAGGCGCCCCGATCGATCTGTACGGTCCACACGCCACCCCCCTCGCCCTCGAGACGGATCTCGAAGGTCACCCGGGCTTTGGCGGCGCGGTCTTCGCGCAACAGGAAGGGCAGCGACTCGAGGATCGACTGGGCCGAGGTCTCGGTGAACTCGCTCGTGTCGAAGCCGCCGTCCTCCATCGCGTGGTGGACCCACCAACGGGCGGCGGCCGCGATGATCGGCTCGAGGGTGCGCCCCTTGTCGGTGACGGCGTAGGGCGAGCGCGTCGCGCCGTCCTCGACCCGCGTCACCCACCCCTCCTGGACCAGTTTGCGGAGCCGCCCCGAGAGCACCCGGGGCGCGATGCCCGTGCGGCGGCGCAGCTCCTGGAACCCCTTGGGCCCACTCAGGAGGTGACGCACCAGCACCAGGGTCCAGCGGTCGCCTACGAGCTCGAGGGCGCGCGCCACCGGGTCGAAGACCTGGAGCGGCGTCGGGATCGACGCGGCGTCGGGGCGGGTCGGTGCCGTCGCGGGGGAGGCGGGCATGCGGATCGCTATCTATAGAATACTGATCTCCCTTCTTCAAGCGCAGCGACCGCGGCGTGTCCCAGCTGCTAGCTTCGAGACGGAGATGGACGGGGGATCGCCGGCGGGCACGCACCGCCCGCGGGAGGAAAGTCCGGGCTCCACAGGGCAGGGAGGTCGCTAACGGCGACCCGGGGCGACCCGAGGGAAAGCGCCACAGAAACCACACCGCCGATGGCCGACGAGGCCCCGGGTTCCGGGTGAGGGAGCCGGGGAAGAGGCACAGGCAAGGGTGAAATCGTGGGGTAAGAGCCCACGCGCGACAGCCGGGTGACCGGCGGCGGGGCAAGCCCCTCCCGGAGCAAGCTTGAATAGAGGTGCTGTCGAGGGCGGCCCGCCCGACGCCGGCGCCCGGAAACGAGGCGCGGGCCAGCACCCGGGTGAGAGCGCTCGAGCGCCGGAGCAATCCGGCGCCTAGATGAATGATCCCCGCCGCCGCGTGTTCGGGCGGGGCGGAACAGAACCCGGCTTACAGTCCGTCTCTGCGATATGGCTGGCCGGGGGGCGACGCGGCGCTTCGGAGGGGAGCGCGCGGGCCCCCCGGTCATCCGCCCAGCGTGTGGCGGGAGGGTCTCGGCGCGCGGGAGCGCGATCGCGTCGTCTAGGCCGTGATCGTGCGACGCCGCCGCGCGCACCCGGCGAGGCCTGCCGCGAGGCCCAGAGCCAGGCCCAGCGATCCCGGCTCCGGGACCGAGATGGCCACGTTGTCGATGATGGCCTGGTTGACGCCACCGCCCGCCGGTGCCGGGAAGTTCAAGCGCACGTACGCGGTCTCGGAAGCGGCCGACGCGAGGAACACCTGGTGGGTCGCGTCCGTCGTGGTGAGGTCGACCGAGCCGGCGTTGCTGTAGCCACTCCCGTCGGTGGAGAACTCGACCCCGACCGTGCTCGATCCGCTGAAGGTCTTGCCCGCAAAGCTCACCCGCCAGTTCGAGCCGGTCGCGGGAACGCTGGTCAGATCGGCGCGGAAGACCGCGTTGGTCGCCGCGCGGGCGGTCATGCTGAGGAGTTCGGTCGAGGTCTGGCCCTCGTTGCGGAGGACGGTGTGCGAGTCGAAGGGATTGGTGCCGATCGCGTCCGCCGGCGCGTCGAGGTTCGAGACGAGCGAGCGGCTCGTGGGGACGAAGCTCTCGGTGCCGCTCCCGGCTCCGACCGCCGTCGATCCGAAGGTGCCGTCGAGGTACATCGTGCCAAATGCGGCGGACTCGCTTCCCGCGTTGGCCGTGGGGTCTTCCTCCGAGTAGTTCGCCGGCAAGGTCTCCACGAAGGTCGAGCCGTCGGTGGAGAGGAGCCCGGCGCCGAAGTACTGGGAGAAATCCCAACCCGCGACGACCCCGGCGCGCGCCGCGGGCGTCGCGGCGCACACCGAGACAGCAATTGCCGGGACCAGGAGAACACGTCGGATGGTCATGGACAGAGCCTCAGTCTGGGCGAGCGGGCGAGACCCGCTCGCTGTGTTGGTGACACTGTGCGCCGCCTTCAATGCGCCGTCGTGTCGTTCGCGTGAAGGGACGGCGAAGATCGCCGGACGGCCAGCGCTTGCTCCACCTGGGCAGCGCTCGCGCTCCCCCAGCTCCCGTCGAGAAGCGCTCGGCCCTCGGCACTCAGCAGCAGAAAGCGCAGCGCCGGGGGCTCGGGGCCGACCAGAGAGCGGGTGTAGGCCGCGGAGAGATGGCTGAACACGAAGGGGACCGGAGCCTCGAGCGCGCGGAGCCGCGACCGGATCTCGGGATCGCCCGCGCCCCCCTGCGGGAACAGGAGCGTCGCGACGCGGGGGCGACCGTGGATGTCGCGGAACTCCGAGGCGTGACGCGCGAACGCGGAGCTGGCGGGATCGGCGAATACGCACAGGAACGCATCGGTCTTGCGCGCGCGCTCGAGACCCAGGGGCCGCAACACGGGCGCGCTCGAATCGACGAGCTTCGTCCCGACAGCGAGCGTGAAATTCGGAGCCATCTTGACCTCGCGACCGTCTCGCACACGCCGCGCTCGCTCGAGGAGGTCGGTCTCGTCCAGCACGACCGTCGCCAGCCCGTCGCGTCCGAAGTCGATCCGCGCCCGGTCCGCTTCGACGCGAATCAAGACCCCCACCGACCCCGCTCGGATCTCGCCGCGCGACCCCGTATGGGCTCGCTGCAAGGCGACGCGGTAGGGCCAGTAGCGATCGTTCTCGGCGATCGTGTCGGCGCGGAGGATCTCGCCACCCGCCGTGGCCATCTGGCTCCACGCGATCGCGGCGAGCGGGCCGAGAATCGATCGGAAGCGGAAACGAGGGCGCATCGGCTCCCCAGAGGAGTGGGCCGACCACCGCCTGGCGCGGTGGTCAAGCCTCGACCCCGGTCTGGCGGGATGAGCGCGGAGCCTACTCCGCGCTCAACCCGCTGATGCTGAGCGCGGTCCAGCCGGTCGTCCACAGCGATGGTGCCGTCGGATCGAAGGCACCTCGGTAGGTCGCGGCCATGTCCAGACCCGGCGCCTGGGGCGGGACGCCGCCGGCGGTCCCCACCAGGCCGAAGGCCGGTCGCGGGTCGATCTTCACCGGCTTGAGGCCCGCTGCGATCTTGCCCTCGGAGTTCCCGGTGGGCAAGAAGGTCGTGTCTTCGTTCACCAAGCCCGGGAACCCAGCGTCGTTCACCGTGTTCGCGGTCCCCCCGAGAAGGGTCGCGAGGGCGTCGCCGGCCGCCAGCGCGGCCAGCTCGTCCGCCGGAAGCGCTGCGCCATCGTCGAAGGTCGACGAGACGGAGAGCACGAGACCAGCGGGGATGTTGTCGGCGACCGTGTCGAAGCCGGGCGCCCCCCCGCCCGAGACGTCGTAGCCTTGGGCCGATCCGGTGTTCACCACGATGCTGTTCAGCAACGCGCCGGCGAACCCGCTTCGCATCTGGACTCCGCGGTTGGCGGAGGCGGGCGAGACCGCCGGGTTCGCCCCGTCGGGAGTCGAGCCGATCAGGGTGAGGTTGTACATCGCCGGATTCGAGAGGGGCCACGGCGCCCCATCGGCGCGCAGGTTCACGTTGGAGCCGGGCTCGTCGAAGTCGTCGCCGTCCCACTCGCCGCCCTTGTCGCCGGAGGAGGAACCAAACGAGGCGCCGCTGTTCTCGTTGAAGAAGGGCATGATCCCGTACAAGAACTGATTCGTCCCGGTGTAGCCCTGGTCGAGGTCGAAGGTGTCGTCACCGGCGAAGACGACGTGGAGGTAGCGGCCGTTGACCGTGCCGCCAAACCACTCGATCCCGTCGTCGAAGTTGCAGTAGACCTCGACGTGCTCGATCAGCGTCCCGTCCCCGACCCCGGCGAGGGTGACGCCGTTCAGCTCGTTCCCGCTCCCGATCTCGTCGCCGGCGTGGCGCACCGAGACGTAGCGGAGGATGCCGGAGTTGTCGTGGGGCTCGACCCCGCCATAGGTGGCGTCGGCGGGCGAGAAGCCCGGAACCGTCAACCCCTCGACGGTACAGGTGCCGTGGCCGGTCCCACACGCGTCGTCGAGGTTCGTCGGCGCGTTCCCGAGCACCACCAAGCCGCCCCACAGCGACACGTTCGCGGCACCGGAGTTGTCGAGCGGCGAGAGCGGCGCGGCGATCGGGTTGTTGTCGAAGAAGATGTCGCCAGCCTCCCAGGCGTCGGCGAAGCCGTCGACATCGTCGTCGTCCGCCACCCCGTCGTCGTCGTTGTCGACGGCTGCGGTGGTCATGATGATGGGGTTGGTGGCGCTCCCCTCGGCGATCAACCGGCCGTTGCGGGTGACGATCAACGCGCCCGGCGTGCCCACGGTCGAGCCAGCGAGCACCGCGGCGGTGCGCGGCTGGCCCCGGACGAAGGTTCCGGGGAGGATCGTCAGCGTCGCGCCGTCCTTGACAAAGATCGGCTGTTCGAGCACGACGTTGCCGCTCCAGGTGGTGTCCACGGTGACATCCGCGCTCACGACCGTCTGCGCGTGCGAGACGCTGGCGAGGACGAGCGCGAGGGCGGAGAGAAACAGGATCCGCATCGTTGGTTTGCCTTCCTTGCTTCGAGGGTGCCCGCAACGGACCAGCGGGAATCTCCGCGTCGGGCTGGGATGACCCGTCCGCGACCGCGGGAAGGTGCCAACCGGCCTTTACGATTCGGTGACAAACGCGAGGTGATGACGTGACCCGCGCGGATCGACCCAGGGGTGCCTCAGAAGCGGACCCCGTAGGACAGCGAGAACGAGTAGTCGCGGCCAAAGCGCTGGGCGCGCTCGGCAATCTCCCCGCGGGTCTGTTCTCGGTCGTAGATGATCTTGCGACGCGAGTCCGTGAGATTCTTGACGCTCATCTTGAACGTCAGCCCGCGCCAGATCTCCTGGCTCCACACGAAATCGAGCTGGTGAAACGCGTCGATATAACGGTCGATCGTGAACGACAGCACCTGACCGTTCGGACCGATGTTCGCGCTCCCCGCCGCGTCGAGGACGTCGCTGATCGCGAAGAAGGCCAGCGTCGCCTTGGTCCCCCAGTCGGGGTGGTCGAAGCTGAGGTCGGCGTTGGCGATCCACTCGGGCTGGCCGAACAGGCGGCGGCTCTTCTTCAGACCCGAGTGCTGCTTGGGGTCGCCCGGCGCGAGCCCGAAGAAGGGTTCGGCGCGCGCCAACTCGGCCTCGCTGCGGTCCACCTTGGCGTCGATATAGGTAAAATTGCCACCCGCAGAGAAGAACCGAGAAAACTCGACGCCGGGGACGCCGAGGGTCTTGCGGGCCTCGACCTCGACCCCCCACAGATCGGCGTCGCTCGGGTTGTTGAAGAAGGTCCGAAACAACGCGGTGGAGTCGAACTCGAGGTTCAGCGGGTTGCGGACGACGAGGCTCTCGATCGGATCCTCGATCGTCTTGACGAACCCGCTCAGCGCGAACAGGTCGCCGGTCGTCCCCCAGGTGTACTCCAACCGGGTGTCGAAGCTCTCGACATCGGAGAGCTGGAGCTGTGGGTTGCCGACGATGAGGTCGTCGCTCCCCGGCTCCACCGATACGTAATACCCCATCTCCCGAAACGACGGTCGTGCGACGGTCCTCGAATAGGCCCCCCGGAGCTGGAGCCCTTCGATGGGTCGGTAGGTAATGCCAAAGGACGGCAGCGTCTTCGTCTCGTCGATCTCGCCGTTCACCAGCGTTTCGATCGACTGGGCGTCGCCGAGGTCGACGAAGCCCCCCGCACCCACCGGCACGTCGATCCCGAGGATCTGATCGTTGAACACCGTATCGGGTGACGGCGCCGGGAACACCTCACCGTTCGCGGGATTGTCGAGGCGGTCGAAGAACAGAAACCGTGTCGGAAAGATCTCGGGCGCCCCAAAGCGGACTTCCCCGGTAAAGGGGTTGTTGTTGGATTCGATCGAAATGTCCTCGCGACGCAGGCCGGCGAGGAGGTCGAGACGCTCCCGAATCGTCGCTTTCACCCCGAGGTTCCAGGCCACGATCTTGCGCTCCGCGTCGTTCGTGGTGTTGCGAAAACCCGAGATGTCGCTCCCGCGGCGATCGAGCGCGCCGAGGATCGCGTTGCCCAGCTCCCGTTGCGTGGGCGAGAGGATCGCGAACTGTGAGACGCCGCGGACGGAGGGGCTTTCGAGAAACCCCGAGTCGACCCCGCGCTTCGCGCGCTCCCACCAGCCCCCGGCCCGTAGCTCGACGAGGACGTCGGGCCCGAAGTTCCGCTCGTACTCGAGATCGATGCGCGCGAAGTCCTGGTTTTCTTCGATGTCGTTGTCGCTCAGAAAAATGCCGCTGTTGGCGACGAACTCGCCCGCGCCGAAATTGTCGAGCGTCGAGGGAAACGCGATCGGAGGCACCCCGATGGTGGCGGGCTCGAAGAAGTAGCGGGCGCCAAAGGCCGAGTCTTCCTGGGTCGTTTTCGCCTGGTTGGCCGCCCAGGTGAGTCGCAGCCCCGGGAGCTCGTCGAAACGGTGGTCGCCGTTGGCCTGGAACACGCGCAGTTCGCGTTCGCGGTCGAAGGACTGGCTCTCGAAGAAGGTGGTGAACCACAGCGGCCCGCGGCTCGGCGCGTCGTTGGCGTCGTTGCGGACCGAACGCGCGATCCACGAGCCCAAGGTCGCGAACCCGTTGAATTCCAGGGGTAGGATCTCGTCGCCGTTCGCCTGGAGAGCAGCGAGGGAGGAGTAGTCGAAGTTCGGGAGGTACCCGTTCTCCTTGAGTTGGACGACCTCTTCTTCCTTCTTGGTGTAGAACGCGGACGCATCGATCTTGTGGTCCCCCTCGGTATCGAGATCGAATCCGAGACCGAGATAGCCGGTCCACTGCTCCTCGCGCAGGCTGTCGGTGAGGTCGAATTTTCCGTTGCTCAGGTCGAGTTCACCGAGCGAGAGCCCCCCGCTGCCGAGGATCGTGGCGCCGGGACGGTTGCGAAAGGTCCGCGTCGGCAGGGGCTCCTTCGCCTCGATCGATCCCTCGCCCGTCGTGTAGTCGATTTCTCGGTTCACCACGCCCTTGAAGCGCAGCTCGCGCTCTCCGACGCGCCTGCGGCCGGCGATCGACCCTCCGAGGTCGCTCTCGATCACGTCATCGGCGTCGGCCTCCCGGCCCGTCGGCGAGCCGTGCGAGAGCTCGAGGAATCGATCGATGGCGCGATCGTTGAACCCCGAGCCACCGCTCAGCTTGATTTCGACGGTCTCGTCCTCTTCGAGCTCGGGGAACTGGTGGGTCACGATGTCGATCGACCCCCCCGAGGAATTGCTCGGGAGATCCGGGGCAAAGGTCTTCGCGACGACCAGGTTTCCGACCACGTCGGAGGGAAAGAGGTCGAGCTGGACCGACTGTTTGTCGGGGTCGGGACTCGGCACCGGCGCGCCGTTGTACAAGGTGCTGCTGTAGCGGTCTTCGAGCCCGCGGATGATGGCGAACTGTCCTTCCACGATGTTCACCCCGGCCACCCGCCGCAACGCCTCGGCGACGTCGCTCGCCGCGAACTTCGAGAGGTCTTCGGCGCCCATGATGTTGAGCATCCGGTCCGAGTCGAGACGCAGCTCGATCGTGTTCATCATCTCGCCCACCGCCGAGGCTTCGACGACGAAGGCCTCCAGATCGAGGACCTGGTCTCCGGCGTCCGCGGCCACCGCCGACAGCGGGAAGTCCGCCCGGTTCTCCTGGCCAGCGACCACCTCGAAGCCGGTCATCGTCGAGGCGCGGTAGCCGGATCGGACGAACGACACCTCGTAGACTCCTGCCGGAATCGCGCTGAACTCGAACCCGCCGTCGTCGTCTGTGGTCGCGATATCCTGACGAGCCTCGGCTCCGCTGTCGGTGGGCCACTCCAAGATGACCGTCACACCCGACACCGGGGCGCCGGTTTCGCGGTCGAAGACCTGGCCGGCGATGATTCCGGCTCCGGCGGGGGTCTCCTCGTCCACGGTCTCGTCGACCGTCTCGGCGCTTCCGATCCCGCCAAAGATGTCGTCGAGATCCTCCTGCGCGGACGACGCCGGAGGCCCCGCGAGGAGGAGACCGACCGCGACGACGCAAACCAGCAAAGAGCGGCCCGAGGGTCGGCGGGTATTCATGGGTCCACTGACGCCGATCGAGGTGGGAGTATTGTGTCGCTTGGGTGACGAAATGATCACGTCTGTCGATCCGGCGCGAATCAGTCGGGCTGGATCGATTCTTCGACCCGGGCGAGGAAGCGGGCCACCCGGGGCTCGTCCTGGATCGCGAGGGCCTCCCGGAGGAGCTCCGCGGCGCGGGTGTAGTCGCGCGAGGCGACCATGATCTGCGCGTGGTCGAGGAGCGCTTGATACTGAACCGCCTCGACCTTCTGGGCGCGCTCGATGAAGAGGAGCGCGCGATCGCGGTCGCCGGCCTCGCGGTGGTAGGCGGCGAGCTCGAGGAGGGCGTCGCCTCGGGTTCCGTCGCGTTGGACGATCGACTCGAGCAGTCTCGCCGCCTCCTCGGGGCGACCCTCGGCGCGGGCCACCTTGGCCTGCAGCGTGAGCACCTTGAGCTCGTCCTCGGCCCGGAGGTCCTCGCTGTAACGTGCTTCGATCGAGTCGAGCACGTCTGCGGCGTCGCCATAGGAGCGGCTCCGGACCAGGAGTTCCGCCGCCCGATAGGCGGCGGAGAACTCGGTGCCCTGGTCGTCACGCGCGACGACGGCCAGGTAGGCCTCCTTGGCGAGGTCGGGCATCCCCGCGTTCATGTAGATGTCCCCGAGAAGGCTCAGCGAGCTGCTCTGCGCCGCGCCCATCGCCCTCACCGCTTCGAGATTCACGGCCGCGGCAAGCGGCTCGTCGATCCCGATGTACGAGTTGGCCTGCATCATCCAGGCCGTCGCGTCTTCGGGGTTGTCCTTGATGAGCTCGGCGAAGAGCGCGATCGCTTCGCGGTGGCGCTCCATCGTCACCAGCGACTGGGCGAGTCCCAGTTTCCAGTCGCGGGTCGTGGGTTCCTGGAGCACCGCGTCGCGATAGGCGGACTCCGCCGCGAGGGCGTTTTCTTGTTTCAGGTAGCAAAACCCGATCAAGCCGAAGTTGCGGCCGTCGCGGTCGCCCAACTCGACCGCTTTGGTGAGGTGTTCGAGGCCGCCGCCGCAGTCGCCCTGCTGCACGTGGAGCAGCCCCAGGTTCTTGTGAGCGCGTCGGAAGTCCGGGAACTTGCGGAGAGCCGTCTCGTAGCGCGTCTTCGCCGAGTCGAGCTGGCCGTTCTGGAACTCGAGGTTGGCGAGGATGAAGTCGAGGGCCGCGCTGCTGTCGTCGTTCACCTGCTGCTGGAGCATCGCCGCTGCGGCGCGCGGGTTGGCCTTCATCAGCTCGATCACCTCGCGGAGCATCTCGAGCTCGGTCGTGGCGATCTGGGGCTCGGCGCCGGAGAGGAACCCGTAGCTCCCGAGAAAGCGTTTCCGCCACTCGGGGTCGTTCAAGTACGACGCCTCGGACGCCCCCGACTGCGCCGGGGCGGCCGGTGCGAAAAACGCCGTGGTGAGGAGCGCGATCAGGATCGCGGAGACAAAACGATACATCGGGGGTCCTACTCGATTCGGATGGGAATGGGGAGACGAGCCGTCGCCCGCACTGGGGTGCCGTCGCGGGTGGGTGGGGTGAAGCGCCACCCCATCACCTCGGCCACCACGAACTCCTCGAAGTCGGGGAGGTTGGAGCTCGAGACCCTCGCCTCGAGAACCCGGCCCTCGGGGTCGAGGGTGACGAGGAGCTCGATTTCACCGTCGACCGGTTTGCGGCGGAGCCGTCTCGGAATCTCGAGGGTCGAGCCGGGGCGGGGACGCGGGGTGCGGTCGAGGTCGACGACCTCGTGGGCGAACGCGATCTCGTCCGCGCGACGCAACGCCTCCGTGTGCTCGCGGATCGCACGCTCGCGCTCGGCGTCGCGAGCGAGCGCACGCGCGTAGAGACGTCTGGCGTGGATCGCGTTGCAGGTGCGTTCGGTGCAGAAGACCTCGCGCAACGCACCCGCCGAGACGTCGGCGGCGCTCGCGGCGGCGGCGGCGTCGGTCACGACCACGGTGGCGATCGCTACGGCGGGGGCGTCGGCGGGGGCGACCCCGATGAACCACTGGTACCGCCCCTCGGGATCCTTCCCGCTGAGCGTCCCGGTCTTTCCCGCCACGCGGACCGGGCCGAGCACCGGGTCGCCGTCCCGCCCGAGGAACGCGCGCCTCGCGGTGCCGCTCTCGGTGACGTCGGCCATCACGTCCCGCAACCGCTCGGCAATGCTCGGCGGCCACACCAGACGCGGGGCCGCGCGGCCGGGAACCCCGAGCGCGTTGCCCTCGGCATCTCGTGCGCTCGCGATCCAGTAGGGACGCACGAGCTTGCCGTCGGCCAGGAGCGCCGCCAATCGCGCCGCGCCGAGCGGCGTGATGGTGGAGCCCGCCAACCCGGATCCCAGGAAGCCAAGATCGAGGTCGTCCTGGATCGGCTCGACTTCGCCGGGCGGATGGTGGAGCGCGGGGGGCTCGAGGAGACCGAGACGATGCATCTCGCCGAGGAGGGTCTCCTGCCCGAGCTCGTGCACCGCGAGCCGCGCGAAACACTGGTTGTTGGAGATCGCCATGGCGCGTCGGAACGAGTCGACGCTCGCACCCATGGCGTCGGGTGGCGGCGGAACCAGCGAGCTCGGGCTCAGCAGATACGGGCTTCCGATGTAGCGGCAATCGCCGCCGACGGCGTCGGGGCGGGTCCGCAGCGTCGCTGCGGCGGTGACCATCTTCATCAACGACGCGGTGGGGTAGGGGCGCGTCGGGGGAAACACCTCCGGGTCGGTGGAGACGTAGGCGAAGATCTGCCCCGTCCAGGGGTCGAGCAGAATCGCGTGACCGAGCTCCACCTCGAGCGCCGCAAAGAGCTCCCGCAGCCGCTCCTCGAGGGTCGGGTCGACGGTGTACTCCACCTCGACCCAGCTCTCCGCCGCGTCGGTCTCCGCGGCCTCCGTCCCGTCGCGCTCGATTCGCTCCACCATCGCCGCGGGGCCCGCGGCGCCGACCGGGGGCAGCACCGCGACCTGCGCGGTGCCCGCCCGCGTCCCGGGCGGGAGCGGCGCCTCGTCGGCCGCAAGGGCCGCGGCGCGGACCTCGGACGGCGCGAGGGCGGCGTTCGCGAGACCGAACGCCAGACCCACCGCGAGCGCGAGGCTCCGTCCCGGGGCGCTCATTGGATGTGGATCGGGATCGGCAGCCGCGCCTGGGCTTTGACGGGCCTGCCTTGCTGGGTCGGCGGGGTGAAGCGCCAGCGCTTCACCTCGCCGAGCACGAAGTTGCTGAAATCGGGCAAGGTCGACGAATCGAGACGCGCGTCGAGCACTCTCCCGTCCGGGCTCAGCCGGATGAGGAGCACCACCCGGCCGCGCACCTTCTTCTTCAGGAGTCGCCTCGGAAAGTTGAAGCCCGAGACGCCGACCGGACGCGGGATCTGGTCGAGGTCCGAGAAGTCGACGAAATCCTCGGTCCCCAGCTCGCCTTGGCTGGTGCCGATGGTGGGCATCGCGAAGTCGCCCATCAGCGAGCCGCCGGTGCCGGGGTTGAGGGCGATGTCGAGCTGGTCGAGCGAGAGCTGCGGGGGCTCCTCCTCGAGCTCCGGGGGCGGCTCCTCGTCTTCCGGCGGCGGCGGCTCCTCCTCCTCGATCTCGACGATGTCGGGGGGGTCGAAGGCGATCACCGTCTCGTCGATCTCGGTCTTGGGGGGCTTCACCTTTCCCATCATCTGAGCGAGGGCCATCAGAACGAAGAGCGCGACTGCGAAGCCGGTCCCGGCGAGGAGCGCCACACGGCGTTCCTTGCGGTCTTCGGGAAATCGAAAGACGCGCGCCACGACGGCTCAGTCGTTTCGCGTGGAGACGCTGATCTTCTTTGCACCGGCGTTCTTGATCTCGCTCCACACATCCGAGAACACACCGTGGTCGGCACTCGCGTCGGCTTGGATGATCACCGGGAGCTCGTCTCTGGTGAGGAGTTGCCGCACCCGCGCACCGACACCCGCGACGCCCAGCTCTTTGCCGCCGTAGACGACCTTGTTGTCGGCGGAGATCGCGACGATGATGCTGTTCTTCTCGAGGTCGAGGTCGGTGGTGGCGTCGGGCTTGACGATCTCGACGCCCGGTTCCTCGACGAACACCGTGGTGACGATGAAGAAGATCAGCAGGATGAAGATGCAGTCGATCATCGGAGACAGGTTGATCTCGGTTGCGTCTCCGGAATCGTCGAGAGAACTGCGCCGCGTCATTCCGTGCCCTAGTTCACCGTGGTGAAGCTGAGCGCCTCGGCGCCCCCGCGCTTCGCCGCGTCCCATACCGCGACGAAGGTGCCGTGGTCGGACTTCTCGTGGGCGCGGATGGTGACCGGGGTGTCGGCACCGCTGACTGCGGTCTTCACCTTCGCCGTCACATCGGCGAGGGCGACCTCTCGATCGTCCAGCAAGATCTTGTTCTCGGCCGTGATCTCTAGGGTGACGTTCTCGCTCTCATCGTCGAGGGGGTTGGAGGCCGCGGCGTCGGGCTTGTGCACCTGCACCCCCTGCTCCTCGACGAACACCGTGGTGACGATGAAGAAGATCAGCAGGATGAAGATGCAGTCGATCATCGGAGACAGGTTGATCTCCGACGACTCCTCCTCGCTGACCAGGCTGCGACGCGCCATCTCGCCCCCGCTACTCGAAGCGCAGGTGGTTGAGGGTGAGACTCTCCAGACGCGCGAGCTTCGCCTCGAGGTGTTGACGCTGACGCTGGATCATCATCACGATGAAGAGCCCCGGGAGAGCGAGGGTGAGGCCGGTCTGGGTCGTCACGAGGGCCTCGGAGATCCCCGCGGCGACGACCCCCGCCGTCTCGCTCCCGCCGCTCGTCGAGATGCCGAAGAAGGTCTGGAGCATGCCCATCACGGTGCCCAGGAGACCGAGCAGCGGCGCCGCCGCGACGAGGGTGCCGACGAACTTGGTGCGGCGATCGATCAAGTCGACCAACGCGATGCGGATCTCGTCGAAGCGGTTGCGCACCTGTTTCGCCGACGACACGTCTGTCTGGGTGTACTCGATGATCTCCGCCACCCGTCCCTCGGCGAGTTCGGGCTTGCGTACCCAGTCCCACCAGAACGCGGCACGGCTGCCGTCGAGGTTGATCCGCCGGACGTAGAGGACGAGCTGGAAGGCGCTCGTGTAGAGCAGGACCGCGAGGGCGAAGAGCGGGATCATCAACCACCCTCCGCTCAACCAGATCTGCCAGATGCGTTCGATCCACATGGGGCTAGCGCTCCGGAAAGTCTTCGTAGCCGGTCGGGCTCGGGCCGTGACGGATGGCGGCGACGCCGTTCACGAACGCCACCGAGAGTTGTTCGAGGAGCCCGAGCTTGCGCTTGGCGAGCCGGGACAGCGCCCCGTGTAGAACGAGGGTCGGGATCGCCACGATCAGGCCAAGCGCGGTCGTCACGAGCGCCTCCGAAATCCCGGACGAGAGGCTCTTCGCGTCGCCCGTTCCGAAGATGGTGATCAGCTGGAAGGTCTTGATCATCCCGATCACGGTGCCGAGCAGCCCGAGGAGGGGCGCGGCGGCGGCGGTGATCGCGAGGAAGGGGAGGAAGCGCTCGAGGGAGGGGCGCACGGCGAGGATCTTCTCGAAGAGGAGCTCCTCCAAGACCCCGCGTTTTTCACCCGCGTGGTCCACCCCGGTGGCGAGCATCTCGCCCGCGACCCCATCGACACGCTGCGCCTGCCAGCGCGCCGCCTCGTGATTTCCCTTCGCGAGCTCGTCGAGGACGGTGTCGATCTCTCCCGGCTGGGCGACGGGAAAGCCCAGGATCTCCCGGCTCTTGAAGGCCGTGAGGAGAAGCGCCGCGGCCCCGAGCGCGATGATCACGTAGCCGACCACACCACCGGCCCGGACATGGTCGACCATCGACTTGCGCGCCTTCTCTTTCTTCAGCGCCTTCCCGAGGGTGGCGTCGAAGGGGAGCACGCCTTGCCCTGTCGAAGCGATCGCCAGGATGCCGCTGCCGAGGCCGCCGGGAAGCGGGACGACGACCGGGTCGGCGGCGTTCAGCTGGTTCTCGACGAGCCCGCTCACGCCGCCGTCCTCACTCGTGAAGAAGACGGTGGGCCCCATGGCGACGAAGGTGCCGGGCGTCAAGACGCCGTCGGGGCTCAGGGCCTCACCGGCGTAGGACTGTCCGCCGAGCTGCTCGCGCAGACGTTGCAACGCCGCGTCGACCACGCGGAGCTGCGCGGCGCGCTTTCCGGCGGCGTCGAGGTTGGCGTTCTTCTCGGAGAGCTTCGCCGCCGCGGTGAGCTCTTGGTATTGGGGGAGCTCGCTGATGTCGAGACGCCCCTCGAAGTCGCGAACGAACTCGTTGAGACGGCTGTTGACGAAATCTTCCTGGGTCTCGAGCGACTCGACCTGACGTCGCAGCGAGCTCAGGTCGATCGTGCGGCTGTCGCGGATCTCGAGGAGACGCGCGCGCTCCCGCCGCAACGCAAGGACCTCGTCCTCGAGGGCGGACACCGCGCGCGAGAGCGGGATCTTCTCCTTCGCGATGCGGTTGCGGGTCGAGCCGAGCTCCTCGAGCGCCCGCTCGAGGCGCTGCGCGGCGGCCGCGCGCGCCGCGTCGAAGGACTCCTCCGGGTGAGCCTGCCCCGGGGCGAGCCACGCCAGGGCCGAGACGGTCGCCACAAGGACCACCCGTCGGAGCGGCGTGTCAGTGGATCTCAACGGGGAACCTCACGAACTCGATGAGATCGACGTTGCCTTCGTAGATATCGAGCAGCCGTTCGGCGTCGCCCGCGAGCGAGGGGTCGCGCGAGAAGCTCCAGCCCGAGGCGCCCGGCCGCCCGATCCCCGCGACCCGTCCCTGCGCGTCGACGTAGATCGCTTGTCCGAGCCCCCAGTAGAGCGTCCGAACCTGGACCTTCTGGTCGCCTTCGACCGCTCGCGTCTCACCGACGAAGGTGGCGGTGCCGTTGAACTTCTCGGCCTGGGCGAGCACGCCGAGCACGCTCACGAGGCGTTGCCCGAGCTGCAGGTCGCTCTGCTCCGGATCCTCCGGGATCTGCACGAGGAGGAGGTCGAGCTTGCGCTGGAGCGGCTCCGGCAGCTGGGGCGCGATCGCCAGGACGCGCCGCTCCGCAAGGCGGATCTCTTCTTCCAGTGCGGTGTTGGCGCGCTGGAACTCGCCGCGACGCAAGAGGAGGTCGCGGCGCTCGTCGTCGGCTTCGCTGCCCGACGTCTCGAGCGCCTGGATCTCCTCCTGGAGCGCCTCCTTCTGCTGCGTGAGGAGATCGCGGCTCGCCCGGAGGAGCTCCTGCTCCACCTCCCAGTCCGCCTTCTCCTCGGAGAGGATCCGCCGCGTCTCGACCCATTTCTCCGTATCGGTTCGGTAGGCGTCGACGTCCGCCCGCGCGCCCGCGCCGGTGCCCAGGCAGGCACCCGCGAGAAACAGCGTCGGAGCGATGCGCGCGAGTCTCATACCGGAGGGGTCCTATTGCGAGCGGGGGCGCTCCCGCCCGGAACGTAGGACCCCGATCGGCGGCATTGACCCGCCCGGCTGGACCGTCACCGAATTGTCACAGATGGGCGGCCCAGCGAGATCCACAGCGGCTGCGTCGTGCCCGTTCGACACGATCGGCGTGGTGGTCGACGCCCGCCCAGGACCCCCGACGCGCCGCCGGCGCCGGCGCGGTAGCGTCCGGACTCCTGACCCAGCGAATCCGAGACCTCCATGGACGTGCGTGCAGACTTTTCCGAAGCGGTGGGCAAGACCCCGCTGATCCGCCTCCGCGGCCCCTCCGACGCCACCGGCTGCGAGATTCTCGGCAAGGCCGAGTTCCTGAACCCGGGGGCCTCGGTGAAGGATCGCGCCGCCCTGTACATGGTGCTCGACGCGGAGGCCTCCGGCGCCCTGCGGCCGGGCGCGACGATCGTCGAAGGCACGGCGGGCAACACGGGGATCGGGCTCGCCCTGGTGGCGAACGCCCGGGGCTACCGCTGTCTGATCGTGATCCCCGACACCCAGAGCCAGGAAAAGAAGGACATGCTCCGGCTCTGCGGGGCCGAGCTACGGGAGGTGCCGGCGGCCCCGTTCCGGGATCCCGGGAACTACGTGGGGGTGGCCGAGCGACTGGCGCGGGAGATCGGCGACGGCGCCTTCTACGCCAACCAGTGGGACAACCTCTCGAACCGCGGCGCCCACTACCGAAGCACGGGGCCCGAGATCTGGGAGCAGACCGAGGCCGGCGTCGACGGCTTCATCTGCGCGATCGGGACCGGCGGCACGCTCTCCGGCGTCGCCACCTTTCTGAAGGAGCGCAAACCGGCCATCCAGATCGGTCTCGCCGACCCGGTGGGCGCGGCGATGTACAGCTATTTCACCACGGGAGAGCTCCGCTCGGAGGGCTCGTCGATCACCGAGGGCATCGGCCAGGGGCGCGTCACCAGAAACGTCGACGGCACCCCGGTCGACCACGCCTTCCAGATCCCCGACGCCGAGGCGCTGACGGTGGTCTTCGACCTGCTGCGCCACGAGGGGCTCTGTGTCGGGGGCTCGAGCGGGATCAACGTCGCGGGTGCGATCCGTTTGGCGCGGGAGCTGGGCCCCGGTCACACGATCGTGACCGTATTGTGCGACAGCGGCACCCGCTACCAGTCGAAGCTCTTCAACCCCGCGTTTCTGCGCTCGAAAGGGCTGCCCGTGCCGAGCTGGCTCTAGCGCCGGCGCCCGCGTCGCTCGGCGCTGCAATCGCAGGCACCCGCGTCGCTCGGCGCTGCAATCGCAGGCGCCCGCCGACAGAGTGATCCGGATCATGCGACCCGCGGGGCATCTGGAGTAGCATCGGGTGGAAACGGTCCGGAGCGCCCGCCGCCGACCACGCCAGAAGAGTATGCTGCTCCCTATCTTGACAACGCCCCGTGTCCTCCTCCTGCTCGCGTTGCTCGGCTCGTTGCTCTGGGCCCCCATCCTGTCCGCCCAGATCGACAACGGCACCTCGGTCGAAGGCTGCGTGGGCTGCCACGCGGAGGGCCAGGCCGTGCCGGTGGGCAACGTCCACCGCTTCGAGGACGCCCACTACATCGACACCGACCCGGCGGGGCCGAGCACGCCCTCGGGCTATCGCCAACTCCGGGTGATCGTGAACTCGGTGGACCTCACCGGCGCCAGCGCCATCGTCCTCTTCCAGGTGAACGACGAGAACGACACACCGGTGACCAACCTCTTCGCTTCCGACGGCCGGGTCACGATCGCGCGTCTCGTCGACGGCGCCGTCTTCGGCGATCCCAACGAGTGGCAGACCCTGGTGTCGGGGGAGCGGTTCACCAGTGGCGGCGGGCTCTTCGAGCCGCTGGGCGGTGGAGCGTACCGCTACACCACGGCCTTCGACCCGACCTCGGTGCCGGTCGCCGCCGGCGATACCCTGCGTACGGCGCTGCAGATCTCGGCGAGCGATCTCCCGGCGGGCAATGGCTGGTGCGACTTCGACGCCGACCTGGCGAGTGCCAACGCCTGCCCGGGGACACCGAGCAAGACCCGCGACATCATCCCCACCGCGACCTGCAACGGGTGCCACGGCGTCACCCCGGATGTGAAGCTCGCCTTCCACGGCGGGGGCCGCACCGAGGTCGAGTACTGCGTCGCGTGTCACAACCCGGGGATCGGCGAGACCGACATGACGCCGCTGGTCCACAAGATCCACTACGGCGCCGACCTGACCCAGGGCTTCCGGCGCTGGTCCCACGTCAACTTCACCCGGGACAGCGACAACTGCACGTCGTGCCACATGGGCGGCGGTGCCGACGAGGACAACTGGGCCACCGTGCCCAACCGCGTGGCCTGCGGCTCGTGCCACGACGACGTGAACTTCGACACCGGAGAGGGGCACGGCTCGGGCGGCGCGCAGAGCGACAACCGCTTCTGCGCCAACTGTCACCCGGCGGCGGGGCCCTGGACCCCGAGCCAGCTCCCGGTCTCGACGGTGCACCAGGGGGTGGCCCGGGCGACCGAAGCCGGACGCTACCGCGGGGGCTCGAACGGCTACGACATCGCCGACGTGGTCTACGACTCGGCGACCGACCGGCTCGCCATCGACTACTCGGTGACCCGGGACGGCGCGAAGATCGACCTGATGAGCGACCCCGCCTTCACCAACGGCGGCTCCCTCCGGCTGCAGGTCGGCTGGACCGCCGAGGAGTTCGCGAACGAGGGGAGCGGGAGCACCCCCGCGCCTGCGCAGCCGATCGCGGTGGATGCGCTCGACTTCGCCGGCGTCGTCAGCGACCTCGGCGGCGGCGACTACCGCGCGGAGATCGACACCCCGGGCGGCGCCTTCGACACGATCGTCGTCGCCCTCGAGGGTCGCCCTGGAGGTCGGCCACCGGGCGACCCTC
>JANQRO010000211.1 GCA_028284525.1 Myxococcota bacterium
CTCGGGATCCGGGTCCACGCCTCCGACGCCCTGTTGCGGCGCGCTGGGGAGATCGTCGACCTCGCGGTGGCCGACCCCAACGAGGAGACGGTCGCCGAGGCCTCGATCGCCGTGGCCGAGGCCAAGTCGCTCTCCACCGAGGTGTCGGTGGAGACGAGCAGCAAGCTCTTCGAGCTCGCCGGGACCCGTTCCACCCTCGAGGAGTACAATCTGAACCGCCACTGGCGCAACGCCCGGGCGCACACCCTCCACGACCCGGTGCGCTGGAAGCACCACCACATCGGCAACTACCTGCTCAACGAGATCAAGCCACCGCGCAACGGCGCGATCTGAAGCGCAGCTTCATCGGGTCCGTCTCGCGGTCGGTTTCGCCGGAAGACTCCGGGCAAACTCGAGGGCGGGGCGGAGCCAGGAGCGAAGCGCACGCGCGTCGCGCAAGCCCGCCCGCCCGACCTTCACCCAACCGCGCATGGGTCGTCCGTTCGGTGCGAAGACGCTGGCGTGCTTGCGCCGCAGCAGCGCGGCCCCCGCCTCGGGGCTCGTGCGGACAAAGAGGTCGTCGCCGTCGATCCCGCAGCAGAGGTTGCCGCGCACCAGGAAGCACAGCCCGCCGAACATGTGCTTCTCGCCGATCCCGGGCTCCTCCTCGGTGGCGCGGCGGACCCGGTCGGCGAGACGGGCGTCGAACGTCACGTCTAGGGTCGGAAGGGCTCGTAGTAGTGACGCTCGCCGAGAGCCTGGATCGCGGCGAAGTACTCCTCGTCGGCCGCGATCTCGCCGATCGCCTCCGGGCTGGAGACGGCGATCTTCTGGCGCAGGAAGGTCCAACTGTCGGGGCGCAGGCGCACGGCCTCCTCGAGGAAGGGCCGGGCTGCCTCGAGGTCGCCCCGACCAGCGTGCCACGCGCCGATCTGAAACTGGGCGGTCGCTTCGGAAGCGGTGGCATTCGGGCCCGGTGCCCGCTCGGCAATCTGGGCGGGCGAGAGTGCGTAGGCGCTGTCCGCACCCTTGAGCACCCAGTCGCGCACGGCTTCGACGTATCCGACCCTGGCGTCCTGTCCCGCCTTCGCCACGCGATCGGGAATCTCGAAGGTCTCGAGATCGATTTCGCGAAGCATGTCGTAGGCACCGGCATCTTCCGGCGGCCGCACGATGCGACCGGCCTCGTCGATCCAGACCGTCGAGGGCACATTCGTGATGTCGTAGAGCTGGGCAACCGAGTGTCCGGGGTCGAGCAGACACGGGTACTGCGGTCGGCTCGCTGCGTCCCACTGGTCGGGTGTCCACCCCATGATGCGACGGATCGGTGGCGGGACGTCGCTGGCGTCCGGCGCGGCCGCGAAGGCTTTGGCGGCCGCCTCGCCCGCGGCATCGAGGGCGACGGAGAGCACCACGAACCCGTGGTCCTTCAGCTCTTCGTAGACCACCTGCCAGACCGGCAGGTCGTGGCGGCAGCCTCACCAGGACGCCCACGTCATGAGGAGGACTTTCTTGCCGCGGTAGTCCGAGAGCCGGTGGAGCTTGCCCTCGAAGTCCGGGAGCTCGAAGTCGGGGGCTTCGGCGCCCGCGAAAGGAGCTGCTGCGGGGGGACCGAAGGCCCACACGTCAGCGCTGAGGTCGCGCGCGTGTCCCTGACCGCGGTGGGCGGCGAACGCACCGAGCGCAAAGAGGTCCCCGTCGGTCCAGCTCGCACCGGGCGGGATCGGCACGCACTGCCCGCCGCGGCAGACACCCCGCTCTTCGAGGTGCCACCCCGTCGCGGCCTCGAGGTCGCTCGCGCGGATCCAGGGGGCGTCGGAGCGGAGCTCGAGACGCGCGTCGCCCCGGTGATCATCGAAGAGCAGGATCGTCATCAGGTCCTCCGAGTGTCCTCAGGACGGTACCACGCTGGGTCGGGCTATCGTCGGGGAGCCACACGATTCGCGAGGAGCGGTGATGACGATCCAGCACGATCAGGGGGTCCCGATGGTCGAGGCGACAATCACCGACCTCCAGACGGCGATCTGCGCCGGGACCACCGATGTCGGTCGGATCGTCGGGGCGTACCGCCGGCGCATCGAGGCCTTCGATCGCTCGGGTCCCGCGCTGAACGCCGTCGTGACGCAGAACCCCGACGCCGAGGCGGACGCCGCGCGGCTCGACCGCCATTTCGCGGAACACGGTGAGCTCGCCGGTCCCCTCCACGGGGTCGCGGTGCTCGTCAAGGACAACATCGAGACCGAGCAGATGCCCACGAGCTTCGGCTCGGAGGTCTTCGCCGAGTACCGGCCCCACCGCGATGCGACCGCCGTGGCCCGGCTGCGGGCCGCCGGCGCGATCGTCCTCGGCAAGACCGCGATGCCCGACTTCGCCACCTCCTGGTGGGGCTACTCCTCGCGCAGCGGCGAGACCCGCAATCCCTACGACCCGAGCCGCGATCCCGGGGGGTCGAGCTCCGGCACCGGGGCGTCGGTGGCGGCCAGCCTCGCGACGGTGGGGCTCGGCACCGACTGCGGCGGCTCGATTCGACTCCCCGCCTCCTTCGACAATCTGGTCGGCGTGCGCTGCACCCCCGGCATGATCAGCCGGGAAGGGCTCGCCCAGCTCGTCTTCCACCAGGACACGATCGGACCCATGGCGCGCAGCGTCGAGGACGCGGCGCGGGTCTTCGACGTCCTGGTGGGGTACGACGCGGGAGACCCGCTCACCGCGGCCTGCGTCGCCGCCCGGGCGCCGGCCAGCTACGCGGCGCTCCTCGATGCCGACGCCCTGGCAGGCGCCCGACTCGGGTTGGTGACGTCGCCGCTCGGCGATCCCGGAGACGAGGGCGGCGCGGTGAACGCCGTCCTCGACGAGGCCCTCCCGGC
>JANQRO010000532.1 GCA_028284525.1 Myxococcota bacterium
GGTCGGCTGGCCCCTCGGCCGCTACGGGACGCCGCCGCGCAGGCCGGTCGACGAGGTGCTCCACTGGGACCGCTTCGACGCGGCGATCGAGGGCCCGGGCGCCTAGGGCGTCCGGGGCGAAGGGCCGCGCTCGCCCGTCTGCGGTGAGGCGCCGATCCCGCGGAACAGCAGGTCGACGCTCGTCTCGATCGACGCCCGGCAGGCCTCGGAGTCGAGCGCGCCGTGGGCCCACGAGATCCGCGCCCCGAGGGCCGCGAAGAAGAGCGTGCGCGCCGCGGCGAGGACGTCGGTGTCGCGGCCGAGCTCCCGGCGCACCCGCCCCGCCATCAGCACTTCGGCCAGGAGCCCGATGCTGCGGTCGTGGAGGGCCAGCACCTGGCGCGCCACGCGCGCGTCGGGCTGCGTGAGGGCGCGCAGGGCGATCGTCGTGAGGTCCCGGTCTTCGGCGAGGAGCTCGTGCTGGCGGTCGAAGAAGCCGCGCAGCCGCGCTCTCGCGTCGCGGTCGCGGGCGTCGTCGCGGCGGAAGCGCTCCCAGGCCTCTTCTTGACGCGCCGCGAGATCCTCGATCAGGAGCTCTTCCTTGGCGCACACGTGGCGATAGATCGAGCTCGCCCCCATCCCGGCTCGGGCCGCGATGGCGCGCAAGGTGGTGGCGTCGAAGCCCCGCTCGCGAAAGAGCGCCCGCGCCGCGTCGAGGATCCGGGCGCGGCTGCGGCGGCCGCGCACCAAGCGGCCGTCGTCGGGGCGCAGCGGAGTCGCGCGGGCCCTGGGTCGCGGTCCGGGATCCATCGCCGCGCAACATGACGCATCCCCGCGCTCCCCGCTCCACAGCCGCGACGACCCGGTGTGTCGACGGACGCGCTACACCCTTCGTGGATGGAATCGGAGCTGCTCCGCAACGGACTCCCGCTCTATCTCGCCTTTCTGGTCTCCGCGGTGTTCCACGAGGCGGCGCACGCCTGGGCCGCGCGCCGCGGCGGCGACCCGACCGCGTACCGAGGCGGTCAGGTCAGTCTCGATCCGCGCCCCCACATCCGGCGCGAACCCGTCGGACTGGTGTTCCTCCCGCTGCTCTGTCTGGCGAGCTGGGGATGGCCGATCGGGTTCGCGAGCGCGCCCTACGACCCGCGCTGGGCACAACGCTTCCCCCACCGCGCCGCGTGGATGGCCCTGGCCGGCCCCGGCTCCAACCTCGCCCTCTTGGTCGCCGTGGCCGTGGCGATGCGGCTCGGGCTCGAGACGGGTGCCCTCGTGCCCCCCGAGCAGCTCGGCTTCGCGAGCGTGGTGGGCGCCGCCGCTCCGGGGCTCGGCGCGTTGATCGCGAAGCTCCTCAGCGTCTTCTTCTCGATGAACCTGGTCCTGCTGCTCCTGAACCTGATCCCCTTTCCACCGCTGGACGGGAGCGCCGCGGTCCAGCTTCTGATGGATCGCGAGACCGCGCTGCGGTACCAGGAGGTGCTGCGACGTCCCGCCCTCGGGTGGGTCGGGATGCTCGCGGCCTGGTTTCTGTTTCCGGAGCTCTTCCGGCCGGCGTTCGCGTTCGCCCTCCGGCTGGTGTATTCCGGGTTGCTCTGAGCCCGAGGTGCGCGATGGACTCCCTGCCCCTGCTCCCCACCATGGCCGTCGGTTCGTACGCGTCACCCGGCTGGATGTTCGCGTTTCGCGAGCGGATGAGCCGCGGCGAGGCGGGGCCCGACGACATCGAGGAGGCCTTTCGCGACGCCACGCGCATCGCGATCACCGACCAGCTCGACGCCGGGGTCGACGTGCTCTGCGACGGGGAGATGCGTCGCATGCGCTTTGTCTACGAGGCCTTCGGCCGTATCGCCGGCGTCGAGCGGGTGATGCCCACCCGTCGCTTGGGGGTGCCGGGCTACGACCGCGCTCCCCACTGGCGCGCGACCGATAAGATCCACGCACCGGGCGGGCTCGGAATCGTCGACGAATACCACGCGTTCCTCGCGATGTACCCCGACCACCCCAAGAAGATCGCGTTCCCCGGGCCGCTGACCTTTGGGGCGCGGATCGACCCGGGCATCTACGGGAGTGGCGCCGACGCGTCGCGCAAGGTGCTCGAAGACCTCTGCGAGATCGCCCGCGCCGAGCTCGACGGTCTGGTGGCCGCCGGGGCCCGCTTCATCCAGCTCGACGAGCCCGGGCTGCCGCGGCCCCCGGACGGCATCTCCTTCGAAGAGGGCGCCGAGTGGATCAACCGCGTCGTCGGCGATCACGCCGAGCGCTGCGCGGTCCACGTGTGTTTTGGCAACAACGCCAGCCGGCCCGCGGTGCGGCGCGACCTCGGGCGGCTCTACCCGAGCATCGGGATGCTCCGCTGCAAGACGCTCATGCTCGAGTTCGCGAACCGCGAGATGGCCGATCTCGATGGGCTCCCGACGCTCGCCGAGCGCTTCGACATCGGCGCCGGGGTGATCGACGTGAAATCGTTCCACGAGGAGACGCCCGAGGAAGTGGCCGAACGCATCGGCCGGGTCCTCGAGGTCGTTCCCGCCGAACGCCTGCTCGTCACGATGGACTGCGGCCTCTCGGCGATCCCCCGCTGGCTCGCCCGCCACAAGCTCGGCGCGATGGTGGGTGGCGCATCCCTCGCCCGAGCGCGCCTGGGCTAGCCCCGCCGGAGTTCGGCGCGGGGTGGGCGGCGCATCCCCCGCGCCCGGGCCCGCTCGCCCATCCCGAACCAGTCCCCTTGACATCTGACGTCGCACCCCCGGGTCGGCTGCCGGCGTCCCGCATCCGGGACACCCTCGATACGCCGTGCCCGTCCCGCTTCTGAGACACCGCTCGGTGTCGTCCCGAAACCGGGTCGCCGGGGCCGCGCGCACCGCTCGCAACGCGTCCGTTGCGAGCGTGCAGTTCGCGCGTCGGTGGAACACCCGACAAGAAACTCGGATGAAGAGCGGTCTCGTGTTCAGGGTTCTTCCCGAGTTCCGATAGGTGAAAAAGCCCAGTCGGGGCGCGGAGATGGGCCGCGCCAGGGCCGGGCCGCGGAGGCCGCGAGAGAAGCCCCCGCCGGCGAGGAGACCGCGCGACGGCGCGGTCCTCGGAGGCGTTCGTGTCGAGGTCGCAACGGGAACAACCTGGGAGCGCGGGTCGCGCGCGCGTCGCGAAGCACACGAGACGTGTGCGCGCCGCGACGCAGGCGCGCCGTGTGCGCCTCGTGCGCGCCGCGACGC
>JANQRO010000214.1 GCA_028284525.1 Myxococcota bacterium
ACCGGGAGCATCGCGCAGGTCGGGCGCTCCGGCGGGAGTCCGAGAAACGCGTCGATCTCCTCGCCAAAGCCGCGGTGCAGGGTGGTGAGCGACGCGCCGAGCCCGACCGCCCGACACGCCAGCAGCAGATTCTGCACGGCCGGGAAGAGCGCCTGGACCTGGGGAGTGCCGCGTCGCGTCCAGCCCGCGACGAAGAGGTGGACCGGCACCTCGTGGAGGTGATCGCCCAGGTGGAGCGCCGAGCGCAGGTTGCGTTTGCGCGCTTCGGGGAACGCGGGGTCGGCGAGCTTTTCGCGGAGGACACCGAAGTAGTCGTCGGCGGCGCGGCGGTAGCGCTCGGCGACAAAGGCGCGTCCTGCGCGGTCGGTCACCGCGATGAAGGACCAGGGTTGACGGTTGCCGCCGCTCGGGGCGTAGGTCGCCGCCTCGCAGACCTTGCGGATCAGCGCGCGCGGGACGGGGTCGGGTCGCAGACGCCGGATCGCGCGGGTCGTGCGCATTCCCTCGAGCAGGGGCACGTCCTCGCCGACACTCGCGATGTCGACATCGTCCGGAGGAGCGTTCATGGCGCCGCAGTATACTCGCGCCGATGAGCGACCAACCCCTGTGGTCTCCCTCCACGGAGGCGGTGGAGACCGCCCAGCTGACCGGCTTCCGCCGCGTTGCCGAGGGGGTGGCCGGACGCGCGCTTCCGGACTACGAGGCGTTGCACGCCTGGTCGGTGGCCGAGCGCGAAGCCTTCTGGTCGACGCTGTGGAGCTTCGGCGGCGTGATCGGCGAACGCGGGGAACGCGTCCTCGTCGACGGCGATCGCATGCCGGGGGCGTCGTGGTTCCCCGACGCGCGGCTCAGCTTCGCCGAGAACCTGCTCGGCCATCCGGGCACCGGGCTGGCCCTGATCTACCGCGACGAGCGGGGCGCGCGCCGAGTGTGGGACTGGGCGGCCCTGCGCGCCGAAGTCGGCCGCGTCGCCGCCGGCATGCGCGCCCGCGGCGTGGTCCCGGGGGATCGGATCGCCGCGTTCCTCCCCAATCTCCCCGAGGCGATCGTGGCCATGCTCGCCGCCTCGAGCCTGGGGGCGGTGTGGTCGTCGTGCTCGCCGGACTTCGGGGTCCGCGGGGTGCTCGACCGCTTTGGCCAGATCGAACCCAAGCTGCTCTTCGTGGCGGACGGCTACCGCTACGGCGGCAAGACCCACGAGAGCCTCGAGCGCGCCGCGGAGATCGCCGCCGCGCTGCCCTCTCTCGAGGCTTGTGTCGGCGTCCCGAACCTCGCAGCGCCGCTGGCCTGTGAGCGTCTCGGGGCCGACTGGGTTCGCGACGACGACCCTGGGCTGGGGGATGCGTTGCGTCGCCACGGCCTCCCGGCCCCCGTCTCCTGGGACGCGCTGTGCGGCGAGACGGCCGAGGCGGAGCCGCGCTTCGAGCGACTCCCCTTCGACCACCCCCTCTACATCCTCTATTCGTCGGGCACGACGGGTGCACCCAAGTGCATCGTCCACGGCGCCGGCGGCACCTTGCTCCAACACCTCAAAGAGCAACGCCTGCACTGCGACCTGCGTCCGGACGACCGCTTCTTCTACTTCACCACCACGGGGTGGATGATGTGGAACTGGCTGGCCTCGGGACTCGCCGCCGGCGCCACCCTCGTGCTCTTCGACGGCTCGCCTTTTGCCCCGACGCCGGAGGTGCTCTTCGACGTAGCCCAGGACGAGGAGGTCGCGATCTTCGGCACCTCGGCCAAGTACCTCGACGCCGCCAAGAAAGAGGGGCTGCGCCCGCGGGACAGCCACCGGCTCGTGGCCTTGCGCACCGTGCTCTCCACCGGGTCGCCGCTGGTCCCCGAAGGCTTCGACTACGTCTACGACGCCATCGCGCCGGACGTGTGTCTCGCGTCGATCGCCGGGGGCACCGACATCGTGTCCTGCTTCGTGTGTGGCAACCCGACGGGGCCGGTCTGGCGCGGCGAGTGTCAGGTCGCCGGCCTCGGGATGGCGGTGGACGTGTTCGACGACGCGGGAGACTCCCTGCGTGGGGAGCCGGGGGAACTCGTGTGCACCGCGGCCTTCCCCTCGATGCCGGTGGGGTTCTGGAACGATCCGGAGGGCGCCCGCTACCGGAGCGCCTACTTCGAGCGCTACCCGGGCGTGTGGCACCACGGCGACTTCGCCGCCCTCACCGAGCACGGCGGGCTCGTGATGTACGGACGCAGCGACGCCACCCTCAACCCGGGCGGCGTGCGGATCGGCACCGCCGAGATCTACCGCCAGGTCGAGCAGCTCGACGAGATCCTCGAGTCGCTGGTGATCGGTCAGCAGCGCGACGGCGACGTCCGCGTCGTGCTCTTCGTGAAGCTCCGCGAGAGCCTCCTCCTCGACGACGCGCTCCGGGCGCGGATCCGCGGACAGATCCGCACCCACGCGAGCCCGCGTCACGTGCCGGCGCTGATCCTCCAGGTGCCCGACATCCCCCGCACCAAGAGCGGAAAGATCGTCGAGCTCGCGGTGCGGGACGTCGTCCACGGACGACCGGTGAAGAACCGCGAGGCGCTCGCCAACCCGGAAGCCCTCGACCACTTCGTGGACGCGCTACCACCGGGCTAACGCGCGCCACCCCCGGGCCCGGTGTCGACGCCGGCCCGGCCGAGCACCGTCGCCACGTCGAAGCGGACCCGGGATCCGACCCCGACCCCGAGCTCGCGCAGGCGTCCCCCGGCGAGCTCCAGGGCGAACTGGGCGTCGGGGGGGCTGGTGTAGCGCCGGAGTCGCTGCTCGTACTCGCGACTGCTCTCCCAGGGCTGACGCGGGGTCTCGACCTCCATGGCGTGGACGGCGACGACGGTCCCGCGCGTGTCGAGGAAGGCGATGTCGATGGGGACCAGACAGTCGCGCATCACGAACTGCATCGCGCGTGGTGTGGGATAGACAAAGAGCATGCCGCCCAGCGGGTCGATCGATGCGCGTCCGGAGAGCCCGCGGTACTGCACGGTCGCCTCGACGGCGAGTTCGACGACGAGCCGCGTGTCGCCGAGGTCGACGCCGACGCGGTCGCCCTCGACGGGGGGCAGCGCCGGCGCGCGGGTGGTCCACCAGAGACCCAGGGCGAGACACGCGAGGACGATCCCGCAGGCGGGGACCCAGCGCCCCCGCGCTCGGGTCGCGGCAGACATTGTGCGATTCTACCCGACGCCCCGCGCCTCGAGCGGTGGCTCGCCGCTCCCCGCCCCGACGAGGAACGACCATGCCGTCCGGTTCCGAGCCCACCTCTCCGGTGCTTCGCTACGACGGCCCGGCCCGAGCCGCCCACCGGCTCGCGCTGACCCACGGCGCCGGGGCGCCGGTGGACGACGCGTTCTTCGAAGCCCTCGTCGGGCTG
>JANQRO010000238.1 GCA_028284525.1 Myxococcota bacterium
TGGTACGGTAGACGAAGGCCTTGAGCCAGCCGCGGCTGAACTGCTCGCGGATCGGTGTCGAGCGCGCGGCGCGCGCCGTTTCGTCGCGCATCGCGTAGCGGCCGCGGCCGAAATCGTAGAGATAGACGGGGCGTCCGGTGGCGCAGGCTTCCGACATCATCGACATGCTGTCGCCCGTGACGACGATCTCGTCGGCACAGCCGAGCATCGCGCGGTACGGGTTCTCGGAATCGTCGGGCCGCCACCGGTAGGCCGAGAGGGGCACGTCGATCGCACCGAGCAGCGCGTCGGTCGCCTCGTCGCTGGTCCGCGCGCTGGTCGTGAGCAGGAGCGACCCACCCCGCTCGCGGGCGTGCGCGCTGAGCCGTCGACCCATCTCCTCGGCGGCGGGCGGGTCGAACAGATAGGGACCGCTGCTCCCGCCGACCAGCACCGCGACACGCGGTCGCGGGAGGTGCTCGAGCCGTGCGGCCCACGGCGCCGCCTCGCGGCGCAACGCGTCGATGTCGATCCGGTGGAGCGGGAGCTCGTTGTGCAGCACGTTGGCCTGATGCGGCAGCCGGTATTGGGGCGTGGTGACGACGAGGTCCCAATGCTCGATCCGCTCCCACGGACGCCCGACGTGGACGCGCCGCACGCGGTGGGGGGCCTGGGCCTGGATCCAGCGGGCGATCGGCTCGTTGCGCCGGCCCGAGGTGAGCACGAGCTCGGGCCACGGCGCGGCGAGGGGATCCGACTGGTTGCGGTCCACCCCCACCGTGGTGGTCGCGAAGGGCCAGCTCACCAGCATCTCGAGCGATCGGTAGGCGAGGCGTTTGGCTTCGTAGGGCCAGCCGAGCGCCTCCGCGAGCGCCAGCACCTGCGAGTTGTCACCGACGCGGTGGGCCAGGAGCGCCCACGTCCGCGGGGGGCGCCCGGTGGCTCCCCCGAGCGCGTCGGCTTCGGTCGCTCTTCCCACGTCGGGGAGCGCCACCGGGCGATCCGCCGAAGGGCCTTCAGGCGTCATTGCGATGGTCGGGTTCCCACTGCACCTCTCCCCCAAGCGCGCACGGTAGCAACGCGGCGCCGGGGTCGCGCGGAGCAAGCCGCGGGATCCGGGACGAATGGAACCAGTAGAGGGGAATTCACCACATCTCAATCGTCGATGCGCCTCGCAGGGAGCCGAGGGGGGGCAAGTGCGCGTACCCTAGGGTCGTGGACGATCCCTGTGACCTAGGCCTCGAAGCGGGGCGATGGCGCGCGCGCCTCGCGCGACACACGGCGCTCGGCCTCGTCGCTGCGGCGCTCGTCCTGTGCGCGGACGCCGTCGGCGCCGACGACGGCGAGCGCGTCGTGGTCCCGGACCAGTGTCCGGGCAAGTTCTGTGTTTTTGGACCCTGGGTCCTCGAGGAGGAGACGACCCTGCGCGCCGCCCCGGTGGACGGCGCCCCGGTCGTCGCGGTGCTCCCGACCGGCGAGCCCGTCACCGTGGTCACGGGCGAGGTCCACGCGATCCCGGGGCGCTTCGTCGTGCACGACGCCCGCGACCGCTACGCGCCCGGCGACACGTTGCGTGTCGTGAGCTACGTCGGCGGCGGCGAGTGGCTCGTGGAGTTCGACGGGCGTCGCTACCCGGAGCACCTGGGCTTCAGCCCGTGGGGCGGGGAGCCGGGACGGCGCTGCGAAGTCCGCGCGCATTGCTGGGGCACCCTGCAGGAGCGCTTCGACTGGCGGTGGTGGGCGCAGATCCGGTCCTCCGACGGCACGCTCGGGTGGTCGCGGCGGTGGGCGTGGCCGTGAGCGACGCGTCCGCCGTGCGCCGCATCACCGAGGTCGGGATCGCCGTGCGCGACCTCGAAGCAGCCGCCGGCCTCCTGACCGAGCTCTTCGCTGCCAGCGTGGGGCCCGTCGTCGAGGTCCCCCGGTACGCCATGCGTTTTCGCATGTGCCGGATCGGCAAGGTCGACTTCGAGGTGATGGAGCCGATCGACGGTCGCGGGGTGATCGCCGAGTTCCTCGAACGTCGCGGGGAGGGCCTCCACCATGTCGCCTTCGCGGTCGACGACCTGGACGGCACCATGAACACGCTGGGCCGCAAAGGGGTCCGCTTCGTCGACGATGCACCGATCCGACTGCACATGGACGGCGTCGACTACGCCGGCCGCGAGTTCTCCGACGAGATCCAGTTCGCCTTTTCGCACCCGACCTCGGTGCTGGGCATCCTCTTCGAGTTCATCCAGTATCCCCAGGGCTACCAGACGCCCTGAGGGGTCGCGCGGAGACGAGACGATCGAACGAAGCCCCGCCCGTCCCGATGCATCGATCCGCCGCTGCCTCGGCGACGAGCACGCCGAGATCGCGACGATCATCAACGACGGCGCCGAGGCGTACCGCGGCGCGATCCCCGACGACTGTTGGCACGAGCCTTACATGCCCGAGGACGAGCTCGCCCGGGAGATCGGGGCGGGGGTCGTGTTCTGGGGGGTCGAGCGCGACGGGGCCCTCCTCGGGGTCATGGGGCTCCAGGACGTGGAGGACGTGTCGCTCATCCGCCACGCCTACGTGCGGAGCGCCCACCAGGGGGAGGGCGTCGGGACCGCGCTCCTCACCCATCTCGTCGCGCGTACGACACGCCCGCTGTTGATCGGCACCTGGGCGGCTGCGACCTGGGCGATCGGCTTCTACGAACGCCACGGCTTCGTCCTCGCCGACCGCGCCGAGACCGGGCGTCTGCTGCGGCGCTACTGGACGGTGCCCGACCGGCAGATCGAGACCTCGGTGGTCCTGTGCGACGCGCGCTGGCGGCGCCGCGGGTCGACACGGTAGCCGAAGACGAATCACCCGAGGGCGGGGACTTACCACAGCGACTGCGCAGGGGCTGCCGCTCGACACGCGTCGAGTCCCGCGCGCCTCGTAACCCGAGCCGGCGCGAACGTCACTCACCGGCAGGCCATGCGCTTTTGTTTCGTCACGACCTTCTACCCGCCGCTCCATTTCGGCGGCGACGCCCTGGTGGTGTACTGGCTCGCCAACGCGCTGGCGGAGCGCGGTCACCACGTCGAGGTCGTGCACTGTCAGGATGCCTATCGCGCCCTCACGGGCGCCCCACCCCACGGCCACTTCGAGAACCATCCGAACGTCGTCGTGCACACCCTGGCGTCGGCGGTGGGGCGTGTGGAAGCGCTGCTCACCCACCAGCTGGGTCGCCCGGTGCTCCACGCCCGCGCGCTACAGGACCTGCTCTCCCAGCCCTTCGACGTCATCCACTATCACAACGCGTCGTTGGTGGGCGGACCCGCGGTGCTCGAGATGGGCGACGCGATCAAGCTCTACACGATGCACGAGTACTGGCTCGTGTGCCCGACCCACGACCTGCTGCGCTTCGGCGAGCCCTGCGAGCGACCGCGTCGCTGTGGCCTCTGCAGCCTCGCCCACCGCCGTCCCCCCCAGTGGTGGCGCGCCTCGCGCCGTCTCGAGCGCGCCGCCGCCCACGTCGACCTGTTCCTCTCTCCCAGCCGCTACGGCATCGAGCGACACCGCGAGCTGGGTTTCCGGGGCACGATGCGACTCCTCCCCAACTTCGCGCCGCCGGTCTCCCCGGCGACCGCCGCGGACCCCGGGCCGGACGAGGGCTACTTCCTCTACGTCGGGCGTCTCGAGCGCTCGAAGGGCGTCCTCGAGCTCGTCGATTTCTTCGCGCGCTGGGAGTGCGGCCGGCTCAAGGTCGCCGGGGCCGGGAGCCAGGCGGCGGTGATCCGACGCCGCGCGGCGCACTGCGAGCGCGTCGAGCCCTTGGGCCCGGTCTCCCGCGACGCCCTCGCGTCGCTCTACCGCGGGGCGACCGCCCTGGTGGTCCCGTCCCTGCGGGCCGAGCAGTTTCCCCTGGTGATCCTCGAGGCCCTGCAGGCCGGCATCCCCGTCGTCGGCCGGGATGCCGGGCCGATCCGCGAGCTTCTCGAGGAATCCGGCGCCGGGCTGGTCTACCGCGACGACTCCGAGCTCCAGTGCTGTCTCGCCTCGCTGCGCAGCGACCCGACCTTGCGAGCCGAGCTCGCCGAGCGCGGCGTCGCCGCGGTGCGGGAGCGCTGGTCCCTCGACGCACACCTGCGCCGCTACTTCGCGCTGATCGACGAAGTAGCGGGACGTTGCGCGGCATGAGCGACCCGGGCCCGCTCATCAGCGCGATCATCCCGACCCGGAGACGACCGCATCTCGTCGTGCGCGCCGTCCACAGCGCGCTGGCGCAGAGCGTGCGCGACCTCGAGGTCGTGGTGTCGATCGATGGCCCCGACGCGGCGACCCGCGCCGCCCTCGCGCGGGTGGACGATCCGCGGCTGCGGGTGATCGCGAACTCGGAACGCCGCGGCCAGGCCGGCGCCACCAACGCCGCCATCGCCGCGGCGCGCGGCACCTGGGTCGCGCTCCTCGACGACGACGACCTGTGGCGCCCGGAGAAGCTGGCCCGCCAGCTCCGCGCGGCCACCGCGTGCCGCGCCACGCGACCCGTGGTGGGGTGCCGGGTGCTCCGGCGCGGCGAAGGCCGAGAGGAGACCTGGCCGCGACGCACCCCGAAGCCCGACGAGCCGATCGGCCGCTACCTCTTCGAACGCAGCGACTGGCGCTACGGCGAGGGGTTCTTCAACTCGTCGATGCTCTTCGCCCCGCGCGAGCTCTTCGCCGCCGTGCCCCTGGGCGAGGTGCACGGCGACTGGGACTGGCTGCTCCGCGTGGCCCGCGAGCCCGGTGTCGCCTTCGTCTTCCCCGATACGGAGGCTCCGCTCTGTGTGTGGGAGGACGACCGCGGCCGCGAACGCGCGAGCCTCGATTTCGATCGCGAGCGCTCCCTCGGCTGGGCGCGCGGTGCTCGGCGTCTGCTCTCCCCACGTAGCTACGCGTCGCTCTTGCTGCGGATCTTTGCCGCGGATGCCAAGGCGGCCGGGGATTGGGGGGCGCTCCTGCCCTTGGTCCGCGACGCCTTTCGTCACGGCGCTCCGGGGTGGGCGGACTGCGCGACCTTCGGCGCCATCTGGCTGACCCCCGACCCCTGGCGACGCCGGGCCGCCCGCGCGTCATCGAAGAGGCAACCATGACGACTCCCTCCCCCACTCCCCGCGTCGCGTGGCTCGCGCTCGACGCCGCCGATCCCGGCCTCGTCCTCGAGTGGAGCCGCGCGGGGCACCTGCCCGTGCTCGCCCAGCTCCTCGACAGCGGCATCCGCGGCGCGGTGCGCACCGACCCCGGCCTCTACACCGGATCGATCTGGCCCTCGCTCACCACCGGAGTGAACCCGGGACGCCACGGCGTGTACTTCTGCGAGCAGCTCCGCGTCGGGAGCTACGACACCATCCCCGCCGACGGGCGAGACTTCTGCGAGCGACCCTTCTGGGAGGCGCTCTCCCGCGCGGGACGCCGCGTCGCCATCGTCGACGTGCCGAAGGCTCCCCTGGCGCCCACCCTGGACGGCGTGCAGGTCGTCGACTGGGCCACCCACGACGCCGAGATCCCGACCTGCACCCAGCCCCCCGAGCTCCTCGACGAGCTGCGCCGACGCGACGGGGGCGAGCCCCTGATGCGCTGTGATTTTTTGTTTCGCGGAAACGACCCCGAGGCGACTCTCCTCGCCTCCCTCGAGCGCCGCATCGAACGCAAGACCCGCCTGGGCGTGGATCTCCTCAAGCAGGGCGGCTGGGATCTCTTCGCCTTCGTCCTCGGCGAGAGCCACTGTGTGGGGCACCAGTGCTGGCACGTCCACGACCCCGCGCACCCCGCACACGATCCGGCCGTGCTCGCCCGCTTGGGCGACCCGCTGCTCGTCGTGTACCAACGACTCGACGCGGCGCTCGGCGAGCTCCTGGCCCAGCTCGGCCCCGAGACCACCACCATCGTGCTCCTGAGCCACGGGATGGGCCCCCACTACGACGGCACCTTTCTGCTCGACGACCTGCTGCGCCGTCTCGAGGGGCGCGGGACACCGGCGAGCCACCGCGTCCTGCTCCTCGCCCGCGAGCTGTGGCGACGGCTCCCGGTGAAGTTCACCGAGGCACTCGGCGGCCCGGCCGGGCGCTTCTACCGCGACGCCCGGGCGCCCGAACGCGCGGCGCGCCGCGCCTTCGCCGTACCCACGAACTCCAACGCCGGCGGGATCCGTATCAATCTGCGGGGCCGCGAGCCGGCGGGGCGGGTCGATCCCGGCGCCGAGTTCGACGCGACCTGCGCCGACCTCGCCGAGGGTCTCCTCGAACTGCGGGACCCGGACACCGGTACCCGCCTGGTGAAGGAGGTGCTGCGCAGCCGCGACCTCTTCCACGGGGACGCCCTCGACCGGCTGCCCGATCTGATCGTCCGCTGGCACCGCGAGCGTCCGATCCGCGGCGCGTCCTCCGAGCGCGCCGGTCTCGTCACCGGTCGCGACACGGAGACCCTGCGCAGCGGCGACCACCGTCCGGGGGGCCTCTTCGTCGCGCGGGGTCCCGGGCTCGCGTCCGGCTCCGAAAGCGCACCCGTCGCGACCCAGGACTTCGCCCCGACGATCGCCTCGCTCCTCGGGGTCGAGCTGGCCCACCTCGACGGGTCGACGATCGCGGCGCTCGTTCCGGCGCCGACCGAGCGGGGCTAGCCCCGGCGCCAACCGGGCGGGGCTAGAGCAGGCGGTACAC
>JANQRO010000315.1 GCA_028284525.1 Myxococcota bacterium
TCGTTGGGCACCCGGACCGAGGGTGTCGGGCGGGGCGCGGCGGAGGGCGCCGTGGGCTGCCTCCGCGTCGGCGGCCCCGGCGTCAGGCTTTTTTTGGCGGCGTGTCCGCGACGGGTGGCGCCGCGTCGCGCTCTGCGTCCGCGGCCGGCTGGGGCTCCGCGTGGGGCCGCGCCGCCGGCGTCTGCGCCGATTCCGAGGCGTCCGACACGCCGGGGGGCGCGTCCGCGTGGGCATCCTCCGCGGGGCGCACCAGCTCCGCCTCGCCGGGCTCTTCGGGCGGCGCGGAGAGCGCTTCGACGAGCTCCGGGTCGGGACTCGGCATCCCGCCCTCGCGTACCTCCTCCACCATCGTCTCGAGCCGCGAGAGCCCGCGGAACAGCAGCGGAAGACCCTCGGTGTCGTCGACACAGCCGCGATCGCGGTAGCCGCCGAGACGGTCTTCCATCCGGTGCGCCAACTCCGCGCAGCCCGCGAAGTCGAGCGAGGCGGCCATCCCCTTGATCGAGTGCACCATCCGGAACACGAGATCGAGGGCCTCGCCGTCCGAGGGATTCTTCTCGAGGGTCATCAACCCCCCCGAGAGCTCGCCCAGATGGTCCGCCGACTCCTGGAGGAAGATGTTCCGATACTTGGCGAGATCCAACTACTCGCTCTTCTCGGCAACCTTGCGCAGGGTGGCCAAGACGGCGTCGGGCTTGAAGGGCTTCACGATGTAGTCGGCGGCGCCGGCCTGTAGCGCCTCGGTCACGAGCTGCTCCTGCCCGAGCGCGCTCACCATGGCGATCTTGGCGGTGGGGTTGATCTTGAGGATCTCCTTCACCGCGTCGATCCCCGAGCATTTCGGCATCACCACGTCCATCGTGACGAGGTCCGGGTTGTGCTCCTTGTACGCCTCGACGACGGCGCGGCCGTCCTCGGCCTCGCCGCACACCTCGTAGCCTTCGGGCTCGATGATGTCGCGAATCAATTGGCGCATGAAGCGCGCGTCGTCCGCAATCAGTACTCGCAAACTCATGGTGATCCCTCTCCTGTGGACAGTGCGTGAATCGTGTCTTCCAGACCCGCCGGGACGCCGCGGGGCGTGTCCCGATCACGGGTCACCGAAACCGCGAACGCCGCTTCGGCGCGGTCGAGGCTGCGCGCGGCGTCGAGCACGGCGACGATGCGTTCGTCCACCGTGATCCGCTCGCGGATCCAGTCGGCTCCGGCCGGGGCCCGCAGGACCGCGTCGGCCAGGCCGAGCACCCGTTCCACCGGCACACCGAGCTGGCCGGCCTCGGTCCCGATGCCGCCGAGGACCAACAGGTGTTCCGCCGGCCGCTCGCCCTCGACGCCCTCGAAGAGCGCGGCGGGGGCGACCACGGGGAGCGCCTCGCCGTGGTGATTCACCACGCCGCCGACCGAGAGCGGCAGGGTGGGAATCCCGACGCGGCTCGCGTGCTCGAGCACCTCGAGGACGTCGGCGATCGGCAAGGCGTACACCGCGTCGCCGACCTCGAAGAGAATGAGCCGCGTGGGCACTGCGTCCGCGCTCACCACGCATCCTCCCGGCGGCCCGGATCGAAGCGGGGCTCGTCCTCGGGCTCGCTGCGGCCCTCGCGATCCGACGTCGGAGGCGGCTCCATCGCCACCGGCTCGGGGGGCGGCGGCGGGGACGCCGGAACCACCGACGCCACGGCCGCGGTGCGCATCGCGCTCTCCCGGGCCGCGGCGGCGCGGTCGTGGGTGACACCGGTCTGGAAACGCCGCACGGCACCGCTCATGTCCTCGGCGAGCCCCGAGAGCACCTGGGCGGCCGACACCGTCTCGGCGATGGCGATGAGCTGTTGCTGGCCCGCGGCGGAGAGTTCGTGCATGGCGCCCGCGTTCGCGGTCGCGAGGCGGGTGATCTCCTCGACCGAGCCCACCATCCGCTCGGCGTCGCGAGCGTGGGCGTCGGCCTCCTGGAAGATCTCCTCGGAGCGCGAGGCCGCTTCGGACACGGCCGATTGGATCTGCTCGAGGGACGACGCGATCGTGTTGACGTCGTCGCGTCCCTCGGAGATCACCAGGTTGGCCTGACGCATCTCGTCGGCCACCTGCGCGGTCTCCGACTGGATCTCGTTCACGAGCTTCGAGATCTCCTCGGCACTGCGGCCGGCGCTCTCGGCGAGCTTGCGGATCTCGTCGGCGACGACCGAGAACCCGCGTCCCGCCTCCCCGGCGCGCGCCGCCTCGATCGACGCGTTGAGCGAGAGGAGGTTCGTGCGCTGGGCCACGCTGTGGATCATCTCGGTGATCTGGTGGACGTGGCTGGTCTTGCCCTCGAGCTGGAAGACGAGGTTGCCGGCGTCGTCGACCCGCTCGAACACGGTCTTCATCTTCTCGAGGGCGAGCCGCGAGACGTCGACCCCCGAGTGCGCCTTCTGATTCGCCTCGGCGGCAAAGCCAAAGGCCTCGCGGGCGCGCGAGGAGTTGAGCTCGATCGCCTGGGCGATGTCGTGGATCAAGCGCATCGCGTCGTCGAGCAGCGTCTGCTGGTGCGCCACGCCCTCGGCGACGTGCTTCACCGTGGCCGAGATCTCTTCCTGCCCGGTGCGTGTCTCGACCGTCGACTGGGACAGATCGATCGCCGCGCCGGCGACCCGTGCGGAGCTCACCTGCACCTGCTCGACGAGCTCGCGCAGGCTCTCGAGCATGCGGGCCACGCTCTGGGCGAGCTCGTCGGTCTCGTCGGGGAAGCGGGCGTGGTGGATGTCGACGTGGGTGCTGAGGTCGCCGGCCTGGATGCGTTCGGTGACCCCGCGGAGCCGGGTGAACTTCGCGCCGAGCTCGCGCGAGAGAAAGAACCCCAGCGCGCCACCGACGCCGAGCGCGACGAACGCGCTGGCCCACGGCGCCACCGCCACTCCCGTGGCCTCCACGAGCAGCGGGAACACCACGACGGCCGCCGCTACGAGGAGCGAGCGCACTACGAATTTGTGCGAGAGCGCGATCCGCACCCACTGCCTATCGGTGCGTGTCGGCCGTGGCTTGACGGCTTCGGAGCGCCGCGACTGGGACCGAAGCCCCTGATTTCGTTCTAGAAATGGGTAAAGCCGGCGACCCGGTCGAGGCCCCGGAGGCCGCGCCGACGGGTGATCCGCCCGATCTCGCTGACGCGGACACCCAGACGACGTGTGAGGACGGCTTCACTGGGGGCGTTTGCCCTCGCCGTGAAGAGCAGCTCGTAGTCCTCACCCCCTGCGGTGAGGAGCGCGAGGGGATCCCGCCCGAGGGCCCGGCACGCGGCGCCGAAGCCGCGGGGACGGGGCAGACGCTCCGGGTCGAGCTCGGCTCCGACCCGCGACGCTCGCAGGATGTGGCCGAGATCGCCCACGATCCCGTCGGAGACGTCGACGCAGGCGCCCCGGGTGGCGAGGCGACGAAGCGCCTGGCCCGCCCGCAGACGCGGTGTCGGGACGTGACGCCGCGGCCCCCGCCCGGCGGCGGCGCGCACCCAATCGAGGGCGCTGCGCCCGAGCTCGCCGGTGACGAAGACGCGGTCGCCCGGGCGCGCCGCCGAGCGCACCAGGCTCCCCCGCCGCGGAACGGCGCCGTGCACCGTGACGGTGAACGAGATCTCCGACGCCCGCGCCAGGTTGCCCCCGACCAGCGGCGCCTCCCAGTCGACGGCGCCGCGCAGGAGCCCGCGGAGCCAGCGGTCCACCCAGACCACCGGGAGCTCGGGCGGCGCGGCGAGCGCCACCACCACCCCCAGCGGACGCGCGCCCATCGCCGCCAGATCCGAGAGCGCCGCCGCGTAGGTACGGCGGCCCAGGGTCGTGGGCGATTCGGTGTCGGCGCGAAAGTGCACGCCCTCGACAAAGCCGTCGGTCGACACCGCCAGCTCCTCGCCGGCGCGCAGACGCAAGAGCGCCGCGTCGTCCCCCATCCCGAGGACCACGGCGGGGCCCGCCCCCCCGGAGCGCGCCACCGCGCGCTTGATGCGTCGGATCAGGCCGAACTCGCCGAGCTCGCGCAGCTGCACGGGCGAGACTGTAGGGCGCCCGGCGCTAGGCCCCAGGCCCGGTGAACGAACTCCCGCTGCGCCGGGTCTTGCTGGGTTGGGGTCGCGTCGGCGCGTCGGGGTCGGTGAAGGCAGCCGCCAACACCTCCTCCATGTTGGTGGCGAGGATGAATTCCATCTTGCGCTTCAGCTCCTTGGGCACCTCGGCGAGATCGGGGGCGTTGCGCTCGGGGATCAACACGCGGCGGATCCCGCTGCGGTAGGCCGCCAGCATCTTTTCGCGGATGCCACCCACGGGCAGCACCTTGCCGCGCAAGCTGATCTCCCCGGTCATCGCCAGGTCGTTGCGTGCCGGCCGGCCGGTGGCCAGCGAGGTGAGCGCCGTCGCCATCGTGACCCCCGCCGAGGGTCCGTCCTTCGGGATGCCGCCGGCGGGGACGTGGATGTGCACCTGGCGACGCGAGAGCGGGGCGTCGTCGAGCCCTTCCCGCGCCAGGTGGGCCCGCACCCAGGTGTGTGCGGTCTTGGCGGACTCCTGCATCACATCGCCGAGCTGGCCGGTGAGCATCAAGCCGCGGCCCGAGGTGGTCTCGACCTCGACGCGAAGCACTTCGCCACCGCTCTCGGTCCAGGCGAGGCCGTTCACCACACCCGGATCCGCTTCCTGGTTGGGCGTCTCGCGCAGGAAACGCGGCGGGCCGAGCAGGCCCGGGAGGCTCTTGGCCGTGACGTGCACCGTGCGGGTATCGCCCTCGGCGCTGCGGCGCGCGGCCTTGCGACACACCGCGGCGATCTGGCGTTCGAGGGTTCGCACGCCGGCCTCCTGGGTGTAGTGCATCACCAGGTCGTCGACCGCCGCGGGCGACCAGTGGACGCGCTCCGCGGGAAGGCCGTGCTCTTCCATTTGACGCGGGATCTGGAAGGCGCGGGCGATCTCCATCTTCTCCTCCGGCGTGTAGCCGGGGAGCCGGATCACCTCCATCCGGTCGCGCAGCGGCCCGGGGATCGTGTCGAGCATGTTGGCGGTGGTGATGAAGAACACCCTCGAGAGGTCGAAAGGGGTGTTCAAGTAGTGGTCGCTGAACTTCTCGTTCTGCTCCGGGTCGAGCACCTCGAGGAGCGCCGAGCTCGGGTCACCGCGGAAGTCGGCGCCGAGCTTGTCGATCTCGTCGAGCATGAAGACCGGGTTGTTGGTGCCGGCCTGACGCAGCCCCTGGATGATGCGACCCGGGAGCGCGCCCACGTAGGTGCGGCGGTGGCCGCGGATCTCCGCCTCGTCGCGCACGCCACCCAGCGAGATCCGCACGAACTCGCGCCCCATCGCCCGGGCGATCGAGCGGCCGAGGGAGGTCTTCCCCACCCCCGGCGGACCGACGAAACAGAGGATGGGCCCCCGACTGTCGGGGCGCAGCTTGCGCACCCCCAGGTACTCCAGGATCCGCTCCTTGATCTTGTCGAGGTAGGCGTGGTCCTCGTCGAGGATCGTCTGGGCGTTGTGCAGGTCGAGGCGATCTTCCGACGACACCGACCACGGCAGCTCGCACATCCAGTCGAGGTAACCGCGCACCACCTGGGCCTCGGGCCCGTCGGGGTGCATGCGCTCGAGCCGTCCGAGCTGACGCATCGCTTCGGTTTCGGCCTCGGGGGCGAGCTGGGCGTCTTCGATCTTCGCCCGGTACTCCTCCACCTCTTCGAAACGCTGGTCGACCTCGCCGAGCTCGCCCTGGATGGCGCGGAGCTGCTCGCGCAGATAGGTCTCGCGCTGACCGCGGGTGAGCTCTTCCTTCGCCTGGGTCTGAATCTCGACCTGCATCGCGGCGACTTCGAGCTCGCGGCGCAGCAGGGTGTCGACCCGGCGCAGACGCATCAGCGGGTCGCGGGTCTCGAGGATCTCCTGGGCGTCGCCGAGGCGGAGTTTCAGGTTCGACGCCACGAGGTCGGCGAGCCGTCCCGGCTCCTGGACGTTCGACGTCACCGAGAGCACCTCGGGCGGGAGGTTCTTGAGCCCCAGGAGCTCCTCCACGCGGGTCTTCACCGCGCGCATCATCGCCTCCACCTCGACCGACCAGTTCGGCTCGGGCGGGGTCTGGATGGTCTGGACCTGGGCCCACAGCGGCCCTTCGCCCTTCGAGAAGTTCTCGATCTCGGCGCGCGCCAACCCCTGGATCAGGATCTTGATCCGGGCGTCGGGCATCCGCATCGAGCGCATGATCATCGCCACCGTCCCGACCGGATAGAGGTCGTCGGGCTCGGGTTCTTCCGTGTCGGGGTCGCGCTGGGCGACCAGCAACACACAGCGCTCGTTCGAGAGCGCGTCTTCCATCGCCTCGATCGATCGCTCGCGGCCGAGAAAGAGCGGGAGCGCCATGTACGGGAAGACGACGAGCTGGCGCAAGGGGATCACGGGCAGCTCGTCGGGGATCTGAATCGGGTCGAGTTCTTCGTCCACCATGGGGTGGTCTTCGACTCGATGAACACCCGACTTGAGGGTCGAAGTTGCCTGTTGCTTTCTGGCTGCAACAAGAGCCTCGAGAACGTGACAGATCCCCGCAAAGAGGGAGCGTCCGCGCTACTGGGTGCGGTCTTCGGGCTGCCCGGTGGGCCGCATCAGCCCCTCCTGGGCCACCGAGGCCACCAGCTCCCCGGCCCGGGTGAAGAGGGTGCCGCGCGCGAAGCCGCGGGCCCCGGCGGAGGCCGGGCTGTCCTGCACGTAGAGCAGCCAGTCGTCGGTGCGGAAGGGCCGGTGGAACCAGAGCGCGTGGTCGAGGCTCGCGATCATGAAGGCCCCGCGCGGTCCGTCGCGACCGTGGGGTCGGACACAGGTGTCGATCAGCGACATGTCGGACGCGTAGGTCAGCGTGTAGTAGTGGATCGAAGGGTCGTCGGGCAACGGGACGGGAATACGCAGCCAGGTGAGCTGGCGGATCTGGCCGTCTCCACCCCCACCGAAGAAGGTCGGACGCTCGACCGGCCGCAGGTCGATCGGACGCGGTAGCGGCGCCCAGCGTCGCACCTCGGGCGCGATGTCGTCCCAGTGCCGCTCGACCAGCTCGGACCAGGTGGGGAGGCTCTCGGGTTCCGGCGCCGCGGGCATCGGAAGCTGGTGCTCGTAGCCCTCCTCGTCGGCGTGGTACGAGACGGCCATGTTGAAGATCGCGCGACCGCGCTGTTGGGCCACGACCCGGCGGGTCGCGAAGGAACGCCCGTCGCGGATACGGTCGACGCTGTAGATCACGGGACGAGCGGGGTCGCCCGGGCGCAGGAAATAGCCGTGGAGCGAGTGGGGCGCGCGGCCGCCGACGGTGCGGCTCGCGGCGACCAGGGCCTGCGCCATCACCTGCCCGCCGAAGAGCCGCACTTCGCGCCCGCGTTCGTTCTGGCCGCGGAAGAGATCGTCGTCGAGCGCCTCGAGGTCGAGGAGCTCGAGGAGGTGGGCCACCCGGTCGGCACTCGTCTCCGCCACGGCGTCGGGGTGTAGCGCACGCTCCGAACGGCAGCTGGTCGGCACACGCCGAGCTGGAGCGGGTCCGCACGCGCCGCGGGGCGACCGGCGCGCGCCGACCGGGAGCCGGCAAACCGGCTATACCCCCGCGATGCCCTCCCCGGGATCGCTGCTCCAGCGTCCGACGCTCTCGGGCGCGTCGCTCGCGAGCTACCGTCGCGAGCGCGTCCGCGAGCTCTCCTTTCCCGCCGGCGTGGCGTTGGTCGAAGGGGGCTTCGTCGGCGTCGTCGCCGAGCAGCTCTACGGCGCGACGCCGATCGCCGTCGCCGCGATCACCGCGGCACCGATGGCGGGCAACCTCTCGAGTCTGCTCTGGGCGCGTCTCGCCGAGGGGCGCGCCAAGATCCGCTTCCTCACCGCGTTGCAGACCTGCTTCGCCGTCGTGCTGGCCGGGTTCGCCCTGCTCCCCGGCGCGAGGGACGGGGCGGACGGCGCGAGCGCCCTGTGGCTCCTCGTCACGACGATGGTGGTCTCGCGGCTCCTGCTCGGCGGTGTCGTCACCCTGCGCAGCCTGGTCTGGACCCACAACTACCCGCGCGCCACCCGCGCCCGGGTGACCGCGCGTCTCTCGCTCCTCACGATCTCGTCGATGACGGCGATGTCGCTCGTCGCCGGGGCGGCCCTCGAGCTCCATCCCGACGCCTTTCGTCTGGTGTACCTCGCGGGGACGGCGATCTCGGCCCTCGGGATCGCGGTCTTCGCCCGGATCCGGCTCGCCGAAGTCGAGGAAGAGCCTCCCGAACGCGGGAGCGGAGAGCCGCCGACGCCGGCGCCCGCGCCGACCCGTCCGACACCGGGCGCGATCGCGTTGCTGCGCGGCGATCCACACTACGCCCGCTACCTGGGCTGGCAGTTTTTGCTGGGCGTCTCGAACATGATCGCCGAGGCGCCGGTGATCTGGCTGGTCTCCCGGGAGCTGGCCGCTTCCCCGGGCGTGGGTGTGCTCACCCTCCAGGGGCTTCCGCTCGCCCTCTCGGCGCTCTCGCTTCCGCTCTGGGGTCCCTACCTCGACCGCGTTCACGTGGCGCGTTTTCGGGCCCGCCACGGCTGGCTCTGGGTGGCGGGACAGGCGCTCGTCTGGCTCGGCGCCCTGAACCAGTCGCTGGTCGCCGTCGCGATCGGCCGCGCCGTCTTCGGGGTCGCCCGGGGGGGCGGGCTCCTCGCCTGGCAGATCGGCCACAACGACTTCACCACCCCCGAGCGCGCCAATCTCTACATGGGAGTCCACGTGACCCTCACCGGTCTGCGCGGCGTGCTCGCCCCGGCCCTCGGCATGGTGGTCTATCTGGGGACGGTCGGGAGCGACTGGGTTCCGGAGATCGAGGGCCTGGGCGCCCATCTCTTCCTGGTCTCCGCCATCTTCTCGGGTGTCGCCACCGTCGGCTTCGGCCATCTCGAGCGGCGGCTCGGCGCCGCCCGGGACGCCCAGCGGCACCGAGAGCCGTAGGCCTTCGCGGAGGCCGGGCGCGACGCGGGTCTACTCGATCGAGGTGGGCTTGCCGCGCTGGATGCCCACGAGGAAGGGGCGGCGACTCACGTTGCCGTCGGCCTCGAGGGCCATCGCCCCGGACACCCCGGGAAAGAGTCGGGTGGCGAGGATCGCGTCGCGCATCGCGTCCGCGGTCGTGGCGCCCCGCAGCATCTGGAGCTGGATCAGATTGGCGGCGTCGAAGCCCTGGGCGCCGAACACCGTGGCCGGCGCGCCGAAGCTCATCTCGAAGCGCCGCGAGAACTCCTGCACGAAGGGCGAGGGGTAGGCCGGGTCGAAGCCCGACGCGAAGAACGCCCCCTCGACGTGACGACCGGCGATCTCCATCAGCTCGGGGTGGTGCCAACCGCTCGACCCGAAGAGCCGCACCCCGCTCACCTGGTGATAGGCCAGCGCCGGGGCGATCAGCCCGACCTTGTCATGGGCGTCCGGGATGAAGAGCGCGTCGAAATCGATGATCGGCGGAATCGGCCTGCCGTCGGGGTGCGCCAGCTCGCGCGCCTCGGTGCGCAGCTCCTTGGCCTCTTCGGGCGGGAGCCGTTTCGCCCGGTCGAGCATCTTCTCGCGCTCGGCGAGAAGCTCCTGGGTCCCGGGATCGAGGAAGTCGTAGCCGACCAGAGACCGGATCGGCCCGGCGAAGTCGGTGGCGCCCGGGTCGTAGCCCGCGACGCCCACGATCTGTGCACCGCGCTCTTCGAGGGCGAGCCACAGGAGGGTGCGGAACTCCTCGCCGTACTCGTCGCGGGGGTAGAGGATCGCGACGCGCTGGATGCCGACCCGGTCGACGGCGTGCTCGGCGAGGGCCTCCGCTTCGGCGGCGCGGGTGAGCCCCAGACGGAACACCTCGGGGCGCTCCGCGGCGACCGCCTCGCGCCGGGTGAGGGTGAGGAGCGGGAGCCCCACCGATTCGGCCTCGCGGGCGGCCGCCTGGGTCTCGTCGCGGAGCAGGGGCCCGATCGCCGCGACCACGTCGCCGCGCTCGGAGAGCTCGCGGATCGCCGCCGCGGCGCGCGCCGGATCGCCCCGGGTGTCGCGCACCTCCACCTGGAGGCCGCCGCCGAGGGCGCCGCGCATCTCGGGGTCGAAGATGCCCGCCGCCAGGAGGACGCCCTGCAGGGTCTCTTCGGCCACCCGCGCCACGGGCCCGGTGAGGGGCAGGACGACGCCGATCACCCCTTGGGCGGGCTCCCCGCCGGCGCCCGGCACCCCGCGCAGCTCGCTGAGGCGCGGCGGGAGCCGGCCCGCCGCCGCGGTGTCGGGTCGTCCCCGAGCTCCGAGCTGCATCGCGAGGCGTTCGGCTTCGAGCTGCTGGGGCTCGCGCAACCGCAGCCCGTCGAGACGGTCGAGGGCGATCTGCGCGCGCTCGCGCTGGTCGGACCGGAGCTCGCGCCGCGCCACCTCGAGCCAGATCTCCGCTGCGGGAGGACGCCCGCCGAGGGTCTCGGCGGAGGCGACGAGGGTCGCCGTGGACTGGGGTCGGAAGAGGTCGGCGATCTCGCTCTGGACCGCCTCGGCGCGGTAGCCGGTCTCGCGGTCGCGGAGCAGGGAGAGCCAGCGCAGCGCGTCGACGGGCTGGTCCGACGCGAGGGCGAGATCCGCAAAGAACCGGATCGCCTGCAGCCGCGCCTCGGGAGCGAGCTGCCCGAGCTGGATCTGCTCGGCCTCGAAACGCGCCACCTCGAGGGCGCCCTCGGCGAGGGCGTCGGTGGCTTCCGCCAGTCGGCGCAGCTGCTCGGGGTCGGAGCGCTGCTCGGGCTCCGGAGTCGGCTGCGGTGCGGGCACCCGGGGCGGCGGTGCGGGCCGCGGTGCCGGAGCGGGCGCGCGGCAGCCGGTCGCGACGAGCGCGGCCACCAGGGCGAGCGCCGCGGCGCGCAGCCACCCGTGCCGCCAAAGGACCGGCGCGCAGCGGCCCTCCCTCCGTCCGATGCGCGGGGCGCCTCGCCTCACGAGCCGAACACGTCGAGGAGCTTGTCGAGGAAGCCCTTCGAGGCGGGCGAGACGTCCGCTCCACTCTCTTCGGCGAACTGCTCCAGGAGCGCGCGCTGGCTCTTGGTGAGTCGCGTCGGCACCTCGACCAGGATCTGCACCTGGAGATCGCCGCGAGCGCGCGAGCGCAGGCTCGGCACCCCCTGTCCGCGGAGCGTGAAGAGCTTGCCGGACTGGGTCCCTTCCGGAATGCGCAGGGTCTCCTTGCCCTCGAGGGTCGGCACCACGATCTCGCCACCGAGGGCCGCCTTCACGAAGGGAATCGGAACCTGGCACAGCAGGTGCGGCCCCTCGCGCTCGAAAAAGGGGTCGGGGCGCACGGCGACGTCGACGTACAGGTCGCCGGGGCCACCGCCGGCGATCCCGGCCTCCCCTTCCCCGCTCAGTCGAAGCCGGGTGCCCGTCTCGACGCCGGCGGGGATCTTCACCGAGAGGTTCTGCGTGCCCTCGAGCCGCCCCTGCCCCCGGCACTCGGGGCAGCGGTCGACGATCACTTCGCCGACACCACCGCAGGCGTCGCAGGGCCGGCTGATCCGGAAGAAGCCCTGCTGGAACATCATCTGACCGCTGCCGCGACAGGTCTGACACGGGGTGGGCGAGGTGCCGTCCCGCGCCCCGGAACCGCGACACACCTCGCAGGGCCGCATCTTCGGAATGTCGATGTGGGCTTCCTTGCCCTCGAGGACCTCCCGCAGGTCGATGTCGAGCTGGTAGCGCAGGTCGGCGCCGCGCTGACCGCGGCCGCGACGGCGCCCCCCACCCCGGCGCCCACCAAAGAAGTCGCCAAAGAGGTCGCCCAGGACGTCGCCCAGGTTGCCGAACTCGGCGAAGTCCGAGAAATCCTGGAAGCCCCCGCCGCCGCCGCCAGCCCCGACCCCGGCGAAGCCGAAGCGGTCGTAGGCGGCGCGCTTCTCGTCGTCGGAGAGCACCGCGTAGGCTTCCGACGCCTCCTTGAAGCGCTCTTCCGCCGCGGGATCGTCCGGGTTGCGGTCGGGGTGGTTCTCGAGGGCGAGCTTGCGGTAGGCCTTCTTCAAGGTCTCCGCGTCGGCGCCCCGGTCGACGCCCAGCACCTCGTAGTAGTCGCGTTTGGCCACGGCGCGGGCAGTCTAACGCGCGGGACCCACCCGAGACATCAGCCGGGCGTCTCGCCCCCGAGGGTGGCGTAGATCTTCTCGGTCATCTTGTAGGAGAGCTGGGTGAGCTCGTCGACGGCGGCGGCGAGCTCCTCGGGGTCGGTCGTGCCCAGCACCGCGCGGGTGCGGTCGAGGGCCGCCTGGATCTCGTCGCGCTCCTCGTCCTCGACGTGCTCGGCGTAGTCGGCGAGGGACGCCTCGGTCGTGTAGATGAGCCCGTCGGCGCGGTTGCGCAGCTCGGCGACCTCGCGGCGTTCGCGGTCGAGCTCCTTGTTCGACTCGGCGTCGCTCACCAGGTCGTCGATCTGATCCTCCGAGAGCCCGCTGCCCGCGGTGACGCGGATCTGCTGGACCTTGCCCGTGCCCAGATCCTTGGCGGACACGTCGACGACGCCGTCGGTGTCGATGTCGAAGGTCACCTCGATCTGGGGCACGCCGCGCGGCGCCGGCGGGATGCCCACCAGCTCGAAGCGACCCAGGCTCTGGTTGTCGTCCGCCATCTCGCGCTCGCCCTGGAGCACGTGGATGCGCACCACGTTCTGGTTGTCCTCGGTGGTGGAGAACACCTGCCCCTTGTTGGTGGGGATCGTCGTGTTCTTCTCGATGATCTTGGTGAAGACCCCGCCCTGGGTCTCGACCCCGAGCGAGAGCGGCGTGACGTCGAGGAGCAGGACGTCCTCGACCTCGCCCTTGAGCACGCCCCCCTGGATCGCGGCGCCCGAGGCGACCACCTCGTCGGGGTTCACGCCCTTGTGGGGCGGCTTGCCAAAGATCTCCTGCACCTTCTCCTGGATGCGCGGCATGCGGGTCATGCCGCCCACGAGGATCACCTGATCGATCTGGTCGGCGCTGAGCTCGGCGTCTTCCATCGACGTCGTGCAGGGCTCGACCAGACGCTCGATGAGATCGGCGACCAGGGCCTCGAAGCGCTCCCGGGTGAGGGTGATGTTCAAGTGCTTCGGGCCGGCGTCGTCGGACCCGATGAAAGGGAGGTTGATCTCGGTCTCCGGGGAGGAGGAGAGCTCGTGCTTGGCGCGCTCCGCGGCCTCCTTCAGCCGTTGGAGCGCCATCTTGTCGCCGCGCAGGCTGATGCCGCTGTCCTTCTCGAACTCCTCGATCAGATAGCTCACCAGCCGCTCGTCGAAGTCCTCGCCGCCGAGATAGGTGTCGCCGTTGGTGCTGCGGACCTCGAAGACGCCATCGCCGAGCTCGAGGATCGAGATATCGAAGGTGCCGCCGCCGAGGTCGAAGACGGCGATCGTCTGGCTGCCCTCGCTCTCGAGGCCGTAGGCCAGCGCCGCGGCGGTGGGCTCGTTGATGATGCGCTGGACGTTCAGCCCGGCGATGCGCCCCGCCTCCTTGGTGGCCTGCCGCTGGGAGTCGTTGAAGTAGGCGGGCACCGTGATGACGGCGTCGCTCACGGGCTCGCCCAGGAAGTCGGAGGCGGTCTCGCGCATCTTCGCGAGCACCTGGGCGGAGATCTCCTGGGGCGGGCAGAGCCGGTCGTCGATCCTGACCCAGGCGTCACCGTTCTCGGCGGCCTCGATGCCGAAGGGTGCGATGGCCTCGAAGCGCTGCACCTCTTCGGATTCGAACTTGCGCCCGATCAGACGCTTCACGGCATAGACGGTGCGCTCGGGGTTGGTGACGGCCTGACGCTTGGCGATCTGTCCGACGAGCTTCTCACCGCTCTCGGTGTAGGCGACCATCGAGGGCGTCGTGCGCGCCCCTTCGGCGTTCGCAACGACCTGGGGCGTGTCGCCGTCCATGATGGACACGCACGAGTTCGTGGTGCCCAGGTCGATGCCGATCACCTTGCTCATCGCGTTGCCGTCCCCGCTTGCGACCGGGGCCGGCGCCCCGATCTAACCCTCGTCGGTCTCCGCGTCGGTCTCCGGGGTGTCGTCCGGTGGCTTCGACACCACCACCCGGGCCGGGCGAATCAGTCGCGACCGCAGCTGGTACCCACGCTGGTACACCTCGACCACCGTGTTGGGCGGCACCGTGCCGTCGGGCGCCTGCGCCATCGCCTCGTGGAGCGCAGGGTCAAAGGCCTGTCCATCGGGATCGATCGGTGTCACACCGTGCTGCTCGAGTATCCCCGCGATCTCTCGCGCGACGAGCTCGACCCCCTCCAGAAGCCCCTCGACACCTCCCTCCCCGCTCTTGCGAGCGTGTGCAATAGCGCGTTCCAAATTATCGACAGAGGGGAGAAGGTCCTTGACGAGATTCTGGTGCCCATACTTATGGGCCTCGTCGCGGTCCTTGAGGGTGCGCTTGCGGAAGTTGTCGAAGTCGGCGGCCAGGCGGACGTACTTCTGCTGGCTCTCGTCGAGCTCGGCGCGGAGCGCGTCGAGGGCCGGTCCCGATTCCGGGACCTCTCCCGCCGCGTCCACGTCGACCTCGATCTCGGCGCCGCCGGCCGCCGCGTCGGGGGCCGGAGCGGCGGCGTCCGGTTCGTCTTCGCGCTCGGCGTGCCGGGCTTCGACGGCCTCGGTCGCCTCGCGAAGTGCCTCGGCGAGGGCGTCGTCGGCGGGGATCGACCCCGCCGAGGGCTCCGCCGCCGGGTCCTGCGGATCCTTGGCGCTCGTCATGCGCTTAGCTTTTCGGTCACCACGGCGGAAAGGTAATCGACAACGGCCATCACTTTCGGATAATCCATCCGTCGTGGGCCAATCACCCCAATTGCTCCGATCGCGCCGGCGGCGGCCACCCGGTAGGGCGCGGCTACGAGGGCGAGTTCGCGCCAGCCGGGCTCCTCGCCGAGCTCGACCCGGACGCTGCCCTCTTCGATCACCTGATCGAGGATCCGCACCAGGGCCTCGCGGTCTTCGATCGCCGCGAAGAGATCGCGGACCCGCTGGGGGTCGCGGAACTCCGGCTGCTCGAGCAGGGCGGGCTGCACCGGACACACCAACCCGCGCGCGTCCTCGAGCTGGACCAGGGCCAGCGACCCGAGGGCCGCTGCCCGGCGCCGTCGGCTCGGCGCGCCGGCGCGCAGGCTCTCGGCCTCCTCCGCCAGCTCCGCCCGGAGCTCGGCCAGGGTGCGACCGGGGATTCGCTCGTTCAGGACCGAGGCGACGCGGTCGAGCTCGGCCTGGTCCTCGGCGCCCTCGTCTTCGACCACCGGGCGCAGGGTCACCCCGCTGTCCGAGACGAGGACCACGAGGATCGCCTGGGTCGACATCCGCACCAGGGAGACGTGGCGGAGCTTGAGGGTGTCGAGACGCGGTCCCAGGGCGAACCCGAGCTGCCGGGTGTGCTCGGAGAGCGAGCGCGGGACGCTCTCGATCACGCCCTCGGCGGCGCGCCCCTCCACCGAGTTGGCGAGGGCGCGACGCTCGAAGTCGCCGAGGGCGCGCGTCGGGGCGCACTCGAGAAAGGCCTGCAGGCCGCGTCGCGTGGGGACCCGTCCCGCCGAGCGGTGCGGCTTCTCGATCAGCCCGAGCTCGGTGAGCTCGGCCATCGTGTTGCGCACCGAGGCGGCCGAGAGCGAGACGGGGAGCAGATGCGACACCGTCCGCGACCCGACCGGGGCCGCCTCGCCGACGTAGGCGGCAACCACCGCCCGCAGCACGGCGGTCTGGCGGTCGGAGAGCGCGGGGCCCTCGGCGACATCGTGGCGGGCTCGCGGCGTCACGCCGGGAGAATAGCCCGCGGTGGGGCTACACGAACGCGGCAGCCACCGAATCCGCGAGCAGGAGACCGCGCTCGCTCATACGCAAACTCCCGTCGAAGTCTTCGTCGAGCAGGCCTTCTGCCACCAAGCGATCGATGGCCGACGCGAAGAAGCCGCGGGGCCGGGATCCAAACTCCGTTTCGAAACGGTCGGCGCGCACCCCCTCGCGGGTGCGCAGACCGAGGAACATCGCCTCGGCCCGGGCCTGCTCGGCCCGGATCGGCTCGCCGCCCTGGGTGGCGGCGACGCGCCCCGCCTCGATGCGCTCGCGGTAGGCGTCGAGGCTCCGCGGGTTCCCGGGTCGGCGCCCGAAGGGCGCGTCCGTCGAGGGGGGATCGAGCGACCACGCGCCCACGCCGAGCCCGAGGACGGGCTCCCGCCGCCAGTAGCGCCGGTTGTGGCGGGCCTCATGCCCCCGCCGCGCGTAGTTCGACACCTCGTAGCGCGCGAGCCCGGCCGTCTCGAGACGCTCGCCAAGCCGCGCGTACATCCGCGCGATCTCGTCCTCCGACGCCTGGGCCAGCTGGCCGCGCTCCGCGGCGAGGGCGAAGGGTGTCCCGGCTTCGATGGTGAGCTCGTAGAGCGAGGCGTGCTCGGGGGCGGCGCGCTCGAGGGCGTCGAGCTCGGCCTCGAGGTCGGCGAGGCGTTGTCCCAGT
>JANQRO010000319.1 GCA_028284525.1 Myxococcota bacterium
CAGGGGGCCGAAGGCGACGGTCTCGGTGGTCGGGTTGTAGCCGAACTCGGGGGTCTGGGTGGTCGCGACGGTGACGAAGCCCGCGGCGCGAAACCGCGCCATGAGCTCGGTGTCGTGCTCGCTGGCCACGCCCACACCGGTGAGCCGGCTCCCCATGCGGAACGCGACGCCCTTGGGCGCGCAGAGGAGCTCCTTCACCGCGAAGGGGACCCCGCGAAAGGGCCCGTCCCCCGGTGCCCGCGCCTCGTCCTGCGACTCCGTCTCGAGGACGTGGAGGACGGCGTTGAGCTCGGGATTCAAGCGGGCGATCGCCTCCAGGGCGCAGGCCCGCGCCTCCTCGGCACTGAGCTCGCCGTCGCGGATGAGCTCCGCCAGACCCAGACCGTCGTAGCTTGCGTATTCGTCGAGTCGCATCGGGTTCCCCTGCACTGGTGTCCTGAAGTCAGCCGAAGAGTCGTTCGCTCGCGAGCTGCGCACCCTCGCTCAGCCTCTGTAGCTTCGCCCAGCACACGTCCTCCGCAACGCGGCGTGGATCACGCGCGTGCGTCGCTCCGTCGCGGTGCGCGTCGTACTACGACGCCGGACGGGCGATCTCATCCCCTCCCCGCGTCCCCTCGCTCAGTACGTCCCGCAACCAGCGCGCGGTGCGTTCGACCCCGCCAAAGCTGTAGACGTGGATTCCGGTGACGGAATGCTGGGGGTGTGCGTGGTCGTGACGGGCCAGGGCGTGAAGCTGGTTGCTGGGGTTCGTGTGGATCGCGAGCCTCGCGACCCCCGCCCCGAGGTGGCCCAGCGCTCGGCGCGAGGCGCTCACGCCGCAGCGCTGGGCGTAGCGCAGGAGGGCGACGGGATTCGTGGGCCCCGCGATCCCCACGTAGAGACCCGTACCCGGACGCTGCCGGGCGAGCTCCGCGCAGTACCGGACCACACGATCGGGGGAAAAGGAGAACTGCGTGACGACGTAGGCGCCCACCCCCTGTTCGGCCGCGAGTTCGACCTTCTCCGCCAGGAGCTCGAACCCGGAGCGGACGTGCGGGTGCCCTTCCGGGAACCCGGCGAGCCCGACTTCGAGGAGGCCGGATGCTCCCAACACGCCGTCGCGCAGCAACGCGAGGCTATCGCCGAAGGGCCCCCGGTCCGGGCTGTCCCCGGCGATCAGCATGACGCGTCGCACGCCGTAGTCGGACACGCCCCGACGCAGGAAGCGCGCCAGGTCCTCTCGCGATGCGAGCTGACGCGCGGCGACGTGGGGAACGGGCTCGAACCCGAGGGCCCGAATGGCCGCGATGGCTCCGAGCGTGGCGTCGAGGGTCTGGCTCGGGAGCGAGGGGAGGTACGCGGGGGTACCGCGGGGGAGCAAGGGCGCGGCGCGGCCGAGCTGCGCAATGTGCCGCACCGTGACCTCGATCGACGCGCTCCGCGCCAGATCGGCCGCGTGTTCGAGCAACGCGCCGCCGCCGGCCGACGTCTCGCGCCTAGTCACGTTTGCGCGAGACCGCATAGCTCTCGTCGTTGAACCAGAGCTTCCCATGACGTTGGAGCACCTCGCGTGTGGCGTCCAGATAGCGGCGATCGCCGATCGCCTGCCCGAGACGCTCGTCGTCGATCTGCGCCACGTAGACGGCGGCGTTCCACGCCGCGAACAAGGTCGACGTGCCGATGCTGTCGGCGATCTCGGTGGGAAGCGTGTGCATCTCGTAGCGGAACCGCGCGCGGGTGTCGGAGTAGGCGTTGAAGTTGTAGTACCGCGTGTCCCGCCCGAGCTCGCTGCGCAGGGCGCGGAGAATGTCGTGTCGCCCGGTGACGAAGGGGGTCTCGTCGGGCCACACCTCGCGCACGATCTCGAGGCCCGGGTCGTCACCACAGGAGTGGATCCCGATCAGCCGACCGCCACGTCGCAGCGACCGCACGAGGGGGGCGATCACCTTCTTGGCCTTGAACTCGGGGCTCACCCGCGCCCGGTAGGGCTGGGATGCGATCACGAGATCGAAGTCGGCGCGTCCCGCGCCCCGTTTCGGGAGGACGTCGTCCAACAGGAAGCGATAGTCCTCCCGAAACAACACGAGGGTCGCCGGGCTTTCGTAGATCGGATTCCCGGTTCTGGGGCTGTGCCGAGCTTGCCACGACGAGGCGAGGAAGGGCTCGAGCCCCTGGATCTGCTCGGCGAATTCGTGGGCGGTGGTCCCGGAGAGCGCGAGCTCCTCCCAGGCCATCGACGTCGCGGCTTCGACCTTCCGCGGCGACAGCCAGGGTGCTTCGGAGTAGTACATGTTGGTGACGACCAACACCGTGGCGGGGTGTTCGGCGAAGCGATCGGCCATCTTTTGCAGCGACAGCCGGATGTCCTCGAGGCTGATCTCCTTTCCGACGAGATAGAAGGGCAGCGTCGGGAAACGGCGGTGCATCTCGCGCATGACCTGGGTGAGGACCGTGCCGTCCCCCATCCCCGCGTCGAAGACGCGGAGGGCGGGGGGCTGGGGGTGGAGGTGGGCGAGCTCGAGGCCCACCCGCTGAGCGACGACGTCCTTCTCGCTGCAGGTGTTGACGAAGAGCAGGTACTTTTGTCGGTTGTCGAAGAAGCGGAAGTTGCGGTGGTGACGCGCGGGCTCCTCGGGCTCCGGAGCGCTGGGCCGATCGGCGACCCGGATGAGGGGGAGCAGCTCGGAAGAGCGGCTCGCGGCCCCGCGCGCACCGCGCTCTCGGAGAAACGCGTTCACCCGGGAGAAGGTCTCGGGTGTGACCCGTGCGCCGTTGCGCAGCCGTGCCACGAACTTGCCGTCGTTCACGGCCCGACGGCCAAAGGTCGATTCCGCGAGGCTGGCGTCGCGGCAGTACGCGGTGATCGCGTCGAGCAGGGTCTCGTGGTGCTTCGCCACGTCGGATCTCCCGCGACCAGTCTCCTGCCCGGAAGAGTGGGACGGCAACCACAAAATGACCTGGGCGATTGTTGGGACGATTCCCACCTAGGGCGCGAGCCGCGGGGAGTTCGAAGGCGGGGACCCGCGCTCGCAGGATGCCGTGAAAACCCTTCGCAAAACCTTCGATTTCGCGCTCAGCCCACCCACCCCAGCTCTTGGCTCAAGGGGTGGATGCTGGCCGTCGCGCTCGGCCGTTCGCGCATGCGCTCGTACCACGGGTGGAGGTTCTCGAGATCGGGCTCGATCGGCTGGCCGATGTCCTTCACGAAATCCCAGCAGCAGAACAGGATGATGTCGGCCAGCGTGATGGAGTCCCCCGCAATGAAGTCGCGCCCCGCGATCAGCCCATCCAGCCACACGCGCGCGGTGCGGGCCTTCGCTTTCAGCCCGTCCGCCGCCTCCGGGATGCAGTGGAAACGCTCGCGAAAGTGGTCGAGACCCTCGCCGTAGCGGAAGGCGTTGTACATGTGCTCGGTGAGGTTGAGCTCCACACGGCGCATCCACATCCGACTTCGCGCGCGCTCGTAGGGATCCGCGCCGATCAGTACCGGCGAGGGGTGGAGCTCCTCCAACAGCTCGCAGATCGCCACGGTTTCTCCGATCACGCTGCCGTCGTCGAGCTCGAGACAGGGGCTGGTACCCGTCGGATTCCTCTCGAGATAGGGAGCGCGGTGGCTCTCGCCCCCCATCAGGTCGATCTCCTCGCGCGCGAGCTCGATCCCCTTCTCTTCCAGGAACATCCGCACCACCCGCGGGTTGGGGCCGTAGGACTCGATCAGTTTCATGGCTTCCTCTCGCGTGAAGGCGTGGGCGGACTACGCGTCCCACTCGGCGAACGCGTCGATGATCGCGTCGTGGTTGGCGCGAGTCTGCCCGGGCTCGACCGCGAAGGTGGGCGAGTAGAGCAGGAGCGTGTCCACGAGACCCTCGAAGACGGTCGTCTGGCGTCGCACCTCGTCGGGGGTTCCCGCCAGCACCAACGCGTCGACCATCTCCTCGCTCACGTGGTTCAACATCGCGGACACGTCTCCGCGCTGGAAGGCCTCACGGATCCGGGCCTTGGGCTCGGCGAACCCCAGCGGGTCGAGGACGATGTCGAAATAGGGCAGCGTCGTGTAGAAGGCGATGCCGTGGCGGGCGAGCTGCCGGGCGCTCCGCGTGTCCGTGTCCACGGCGCAGATCTTGAGGGTCGCGACCTCGAAGCCGCCGCCGTCGCGGCCGGCGCGCTGCAAGCCACGTCCGACGTTGGGACGCGCGATCTCGCGGAAGTAGGCGGGCGTGTTGAGGGCGTTCGCGATCAACCCGTCCGCGACTTCCCCCGCCAGCTGGAGCATCGCGGGCTGGACTGCGGCGAGGAAGATCGGGACGCTCGGATACGGGGCGGGGATGAAGCGGTGGTAGTCCCGGACCTGGAGGATCTCGCCGTCGTAGTCGACGGGATCGGCCAGCGATCCTGCCCACATGGCCCGGATACACGCCACGTACTCGCGCATCCGCGCGACGGGTCGGGACACGGTGAGCCCGTGCCAGTTGGCGTTCCAGGCCGGTGGCCCGGTGCCGAGCCCGAGGACGAAGTTCTGGTCGGTGAGCTCCGCCATCGTCTGGGCCGCCGTCTCGGTCATCATCGGCGGACGCGCGAAGGTCGCGAC
>JANQRO010000540.1 GCA_028284525.1 Myxococcota bacterium
TGCCCGGCCTCGCGTTCTCGGCCATTCCGGCCGAGCGCTTTGCCTTGGACGACGGCGCGCGGGAGCTCGCCGGCGCGGAGCGCTGTACCGAAGCGGAGCACCGGGCCTTGGTGGCGCTCCTCGACTTCGTGCGACGCCACCAGCCCTTCGCGGCAGAACCGCTTTCGGCGGTGCAGCGCTACACGCTGGCGGAGACGATGGAGCTCGACGTCTCGACGCGGCGCCACCTCGAGCTCTTCGAGAACAACGAAGACGGTGGGCGCGCGGGGACGTTGATCGAGCGGATCGACGTGACCGTGACGCCCCTCGGCGCGCGCCGCCTCGCCCGCTGGCTGGCCTACCCCCTCCTCGACCCCGACGCGATCCGGGCCCGCCAACGCGCCGTGGCGTTTTGGAGCGAGCGCGATCGCGCGCGGCGCGGCCTGCGCGAAGCGCTCCGTGGCGTCCGGGATCTCGAGCGTCTCGCCGCGGTGGCGGCGCGTCCGGGCGCGGGTCCGCGCGACCTGGTCGCGTTGCGTCGCTCCCTCCAGGCCGTCGCCGCGGTGGCCGAGGCGTGCGGCGCGGCGCGGGCCGACGCCGACGACGACCCGGGGCGGCCGGGGAGTGCGGTCCATCCCGTTCCGCGCCGTTGCGACGCGGTGGCGAGCTGGATCGCGGAAGCCCTCGTGGACGACCCGGCCGTGGTGGCGCGCGGCTCGCGGGGGGCCCTCGAGACCGGCTACATCCGGCCCGGGTACCGGGCGGACCTCGACGCACTGCGCGAGAGCGCCGACAAGGGGCGCGAGTGGATCGCCGGGCTCGAGGCCACCGAGCGCGAGCGCACCGGCATCGCCAATCTCAAGGTGCGTTTCCACCCGGTACACGGCTATTCCCTCGAAGTTTCGAAGACGCAGCTCGGCCGGGTGCCCGAGCGCTACGAGCGACGGCAGACCCTCGCCAACGTGGAGCGCTTCACCACCCCCGAGCTCCGCGAGATGGAGGCGAAGGTCCTGGGCGCCCGCGAGCGGGCGGCGGCGAACGAGCGCGAGCTCTTCGACGCCTTGCGCGGCCAGGTGCTGGCCGAGCGCGGCGAGATCCACGCGGGCGCGCGAGAGGTCGCGATCCTCGACGCCCTCGTGACCTTGGCCGAAGTGGCCCGGCGCGACGCCTGGGTGTGTCCGGAGGTCGATGACGGCGCGGTCCTCGAGATCCGGGCCGGTCGGCACCCCGTCGTCGAGCCTCTCGTCAGCGCCCGCGGGGAGGAATTCGTTCCGAACGACCTCAGCCTGGACCCGGACGCGCAGCGGATCCTGTTGCTCACCGGGCCGAACATGTCCGGCAAGAGCACCTACCTGCGTCAGACGGCGCTGATCGCGCTCCTCGCCCAGATCGGGAGCTTCGTGCCCGCCGCGGCGGCGCGGGTCGGAGTCGTCGACCGGGTGTTCACCCGGGTCGGCGCGAGCGATCGCCTCGCGCGCGGCGAATCGACCTTCATGGTCGAGATGCGCGAGACCGCCGAGATTCTGGCCCGGGCGACCCGGCGGAGCCTGGTGATCCTCGACGAGATCGGCCGAGGCACCAGTACCTTCGACGGGCTCTCGATCGCGTGGTCCGTAGCCGAATACCTACACAACGAGCCGGGACTGGGCGCCCGGACCTTGTTCGCCACCCACTACCACGAGCTGACCGAGCTCGAGGCGAGCCTTCCCCATCTGCGCAATGCTCACTTCGCCGCGCGCGAATGGGGGGACGACGTGGTGTTCTTGCGGCGCCTCGAAGCCGGGGGCGCAAACCGCTCCTATGGGATTCAGGTGGCGCGTCTCGCGGGCCTGCCGACGCCCGTCGTCGAGCGCGCTCGCGCCGTGCTCGCGGAACTCGAGGCGCGCGGTGGCGCCGCACCGGAGCGCAGCCAGCTCGGGCTCTTCGAGCGCGGCACGCCCGCCGCTGGCCCCTCCCCGGCGGAGCGGGATGTCCTCGCGGCGCTGCGTGAGACCGACCCCGACCGCATGCGTCCGATCGACGCCCTGGCCCAGCTCGCAGCGTGGCGACGACGACTCGAGGAGGGGGATCCCCCGTGAAGCCGGGTCCTCGATCCGCCGCGAGGGGAGGGCGTTGGCGTCTGGTGGCGCTGGCAGGGCTGTCCCTGCTCGTCCTGGGACCCGAACGGGGGGCCGGACCCGAGCGCCCGCCGGGGCTGGGGGAAGTCGTCGAGGTCCGTCACTGGTCCTACGACGATTACACCCGGGTGGTGATCGAGCTCGATCGGCTCTCCGTCACCCTTGGGAAATCACTCGAAGCGAACCCGGCCAAGGGGAAGCCCGCGCGTCTGTACTTCGATCTTCCCGGCATCTGGGTCGGACGTCGCTTCCAGGAGCGGATTCCGGTCGCCGACGGTCTCCTCCAGGGCGTGCGTCTCGGCCAGAACACGTTGCGCACGACCCGGGTCGTGCTCGATCTCGCCCGCTACGAGCGCTACCGGCTGCTCCACCTCCAGGGTCCCCACCGGGTCGTGATCGACGTCTACGGCTCGCGAGGCGAGCCAGCCCCCGGTGGTGGGCGGGATCTCCCGATGGAGCTTCGGCCGGTGCGCACCATCGTCATCGACGCCGGCCATGGGGGCCGCGACCCCGGCGCGATCGGGATCGGCGGGCTGCAGGAGAAGGACGTCACCCTGGCCCTGGCCCGCGAGCTCCGCGAGGCGCTCCTCGCCCGGGGATTCGAGGTCGTGCTGACCCGCGAGCGCGACGAGTCGATGAGTCTCCTCGAACGGACCGCCAAGGCAGAGGGCGCCGGCGGCGACGTCTTCATCTCCCTCCACGCCAACGCCGCCCCACGCCGCAGCGCGCACGGGGTCGAGATCTACACCCTCGACCGCAACGCCAAGCGTCAGACCCGGCGGCTCGCCGCCCGGGAGAACGGCGTGACCCCCGGCCAGGTCGATCCCCTCCAGCACCTCCTGGCCCAACTTCGGCTCTCGGAGGTCTCGCTGCGCTCGACCCAGCTCGCCGAGTTCCTCCAGCAGGAGCTCACCGGGGACATGGCCAAGCACTGGCCGACGGTCTCCGGGGCCAAGCTGCTGCACGGACCCTTCTACGTGTTGTATCTCTCGGACATGCCTTCGATCCTCCTCGAGGCCGAGTTCCTGACCCACCGCGGGGGCGCGAAGCGACTCCGCGACCCCCGTTACCTGCGGGGATTGGCCGAGGAGATGGCCGACGCCTTGGGGCGCTTCCGGAGCGCCTCGGTGGTCGCGGGACGCGCGCCGTGAGCGCGGACGCGGTCGAGGTCCAGCTCTCGCGTCTCGAGCGCTGGGTGCCCGGCGCCGAGGCCGCCACCCTGGACGCGGTGCGCACCTTCCTGGCGGCGGCGCGGAACGACCTCGCCGCCCGTCACCGGGCCGGGGCCTCCGGAGCCGAGATCAACAGCCGTCACTCCGACCTGATGGATCGCCTGCTGCGAAGGCTCTTCCAGCTCGCGGAAACCGAGTTCTTTGCCGAGGGACACGAGAGCAGCGAGCGGGTCGCCGTGCTCGCGGTGGGTGGCTACGCGCGGCGGGAGATGTCGATCCACTCGGACGTCGACCTGTTGTTGCTCCACGCCGGGAAGCTCACCCCCTACACCACGCGCATCGCCGAGCGGCTCCAGTACTGGCTCTGGGACGGCGGTCTCTCCGTCGGCTGCGCGACGCGCACGATCGAGGACACGGTGCGGATGGCCAAGGCCGACAACACGGTCTTCACCGGCATTCTCGACACCCGCTTTCTCGCCGGCGACCCGGTCTTCTTCCACGAGTTCGGCGACGCGATCCGACGGCGGCTCCTCCCCGACGTCTCCAAGTTCCTGCACACCCAGGCGAGCGCCCTCGAATCGCGACACGCCGAATACGGCGACTCGCTCTACCTCCTCCAGCCCAACCTGAAGGAGGGCGCCGGCGGCCTGCGCGACTATCACGCCGCGGTCTGGGCGATGCGCGCTGTGCTCCCCGCGACCCGCGACCGCGCGGACCTCCTCCACTACGGGCTGCTCACCGAATCCGAGATGGACGCCTACGAGCGCTCCCTCGAGTTCCTGTGGCGGGTGCGCAACGAGCTCCACCTGCTCACGGGTCGCCGTTTCGACCAGATGAGCTTCGACCATCAGGAACGCATCGCCGGCGCCCTGGGCTACGCGGAGAGCGAAGACGCGCTGGCGGTCGAGGCGTTCATGGGGGACTACTACCGCGCGGCGCGTTCGATCCGCAGCCTATCGACCCTCGTGCTCGAACAGTGCGAGGTGCGGGTGCGCCCGTGGCACCGCCGCCGCGGGAAGGCCAAGGACATCGAACACGGCTTCCGCCTGGTCGACGGCAAGCTCGACATCCCGCGCGCGGCGTTGCTGCGCGAAGACCCGCTGCGACTGTTGCGCGCCTTCGTCGTGGCCCAACGTCACAATGCCCCCCTCACCCGGTTTGCCCAGCGGTTGATTCGCGAGCACCTCGGGCTGATCGACGAGGCCTACCAGAGCGATCCCGAGGCGTCCGCACTCTTCCTGGGGATCCTGGACGCCGAGCACCGGGTCTTTCGCACGCTGATGGAAATGAACGAGGTGGGATTCCTCGGCGCGTTCCTGCCCGAGTGGGAGCACATCGTCTGCCGCTGGCAGCACGTCATGTATCACACCTACACGGTGGACGTGCACTCGATCTTCCTCGTCGAAGAGCTGCGTCGGTTGTGGCGCGGCAAATACGCCTCCGAGCAGCCGCTGCTCACCGAGCTGATGCGCGGCGTCGACGACCGCCCGGTGCTCTTCCTCGGCTGTCTCCTCCACGACATCGGCAAGGGCCTCGGTGGCGACCACTCGAGCCTGGGCGCGGAACGGGCGCAGCGCTGTCTCGAGCGGCTCGGGCTGGCCCCCGAGCGGATCGAGCGGGCGCTCTTCCTGGTACGGCAGCACCTGGTGATGTCCCACGTCGCGCAGCGTCGCGACCTGAGCGACTCGAAGACCCTGCTCGAGTTCGCACGCCTGGCCGGGGATCGCACCAACCTGCGGCTCCTCTACCTGGTGACCTTCGCGGACATGCGCGCGTCCTCCGCCACGGCGTGGACCGAGTGGAAGGGGGACCTGCTCCGGGAGCTCTACGAGGGCAGCGCCGACGTGCTCGAGTCGGGCGATCTCGACCCCCAGCGCACCCTCGACACGATCCACGCCCGCATCGAAGCGCGTCGGAACAACGCGCGGGACCTGCTCCTCGCGGCGGATTGGGACGAAGCCAAGGCCGACGCCGCGCTGCAGACGCTCCCGGCGCGCTACTTCGTCGGGCACACGCCCCGGCAGATCGAGCGCCACCTCGACGCCCTCGACGCGTTCCGATCGGGCGAGGACCTGGTGACCCGGGTGCGCACGCTGCGAGCCGGGTTCTCGGAGCTGATCGTGGTGTGCCCCGACACGCCGGGGCTCTACTCCAGGGTGGCGGGGGTGCTCACGGCGCGGGGCATCAACATCCTGGCGTCGAACGTCTACACGACGCGGGACGGGCTCGCCCTCGAGATCTATCGGGTGAACACGCCCGAGGGCGGCGACGCCGACCGGGAGCGCGCGTGGAAGGAGTTCGCCGCGACGCTGCGCGCGGTGCTCGCCGGAGACGCCGACCTCGAGGAGCTGCTGCTGCGCCCGCGCTCTCGCTACGGCGCCCCCGAGAGTCCGTCGCGGCTCCCGCCCGCGCTGCGGATCTCGAACGAGGTGTCGGATCGCTACACCGTGATCGATGTCTCGACCAACGACCGTCTCGGGCTGCTCTACGACCTGACCCGGACCCTGGCCGAGCACGGACTCGAGATCCACGTGTCGAAGGCGTCGAAGGTGCTCGACCAGGTCGCCGATACCTTCTACGTCCGCGACGGCGAGGCCCGCCAGCTCCAAGACGCGGAGCGCACCGGGGCGCTGCGCGAGGCCCTGCTGACGGTGGCCACCCCCGCGCCCGGAAACACCCCGGCGCGTGGTTGAGGCGTCCACACCGTCCATCGCCGACGCGATCGACGGGTTTCTGGCCTCCGCCGCCGTCGAGCGCGGGCTGTCGCCCCACACCGTCGCGGCCTACGCCCGCGACCTCGCGCGCTTCGCCGACCTGTGGGAGCGCGCCGGGGTGTCGCGCGTGGACGAAATCGACCGACCGGGGTTGCAGCGGCTGGTGCGCGGGCTCGACGCCACGCGTCTCGGAGCGCGCAGCCGGGCCCGCGCGGTGGTGTCGCTTCGCCGCTTCGTCCGCTACTGGGTCGACCGCGGCGCGTTGACGAGCGACCCGAGCGACGCGCTCCTCGCCCCCCGATTCGGGCAACCGCTCCCCCGGGTGTTGCGCCCGGAGGAGAGCGCGGCCTTGCTGGCGGCGTCGGAGGGGGAGACCCCCCTGGCGCTTCGCGACCGCGCGATGCTCGAGGTGCTCTACGCCGCGGGCCTGCGGGTGAGCGAGCTCGTCGCGCTTCCCCTCGACGGGGTCGACCGACGCGCGGGGTTGTTGCGCGTCCTCGGCAAAGGGCGTCGCGAGCGAATCGTTCCCCTCGGAGAGCCGGCGCTGCGCGCCCTCGACGCCTATCTCGAGACGGGGCGCCCCGCCCTGGCACGCGGGGAGACCCAGGCCGTCTTTCTGAGCAACCGCGGCTCCGCGATGACCCGACAGAACTTCTTCCACCGTCTGCGCGGGCTGGCGCGCCGGGCCGGTCTCGCCGCGGAGCGGGTCTCGCCCCACGTCTTGCGCCACTCCTTCGCGACCGATCTGCTCGAGGGCGGCGCCGACTTGCGCGCGGTCCAGGCAATGCTCGGTCACGCCGACCTGGCCACCACCCAGATCTACACCCACGTGAGCCGCAGACGTCTCCGCGAGGTGGTGGAGCGCCGCCATCCTCGAGGGGAGCGGGCGGGTCCGGGGGGGCGGTGAGCGCGCGACGC
>JANQRO010000350.1 GCA_028284525.1 Myxococcota bacterium
GCCAGGAGCTCGCCGCCGAGGTCCTGGCGCGCCGCGGCGCCCATCGCCGGCGTGGCACCGCGGGCCAGGGGCACCAGCGCCGCGTCGGCGCGCTCGATCCCGCCCTGGGCCAGGGCGGCCCGCGCCGCCGCGCGCAACGCGGCGCGGGGCTCGCGCTCGTCGGACAGACCGAGACCGGTGCGGATCACGGGACGGAAGATACCGGGGTCGGGGATTCGACCTACCGGCGCCTCGGGGATCGGCTAGGATGCCACGGCTCGGAGCCTACTCCCGGCGCCCGACGGATCCCCTCAACGGCCCCCCGGAACGCATTGGCGCGCAAACGGCGCAACCCGAGCGACTTCGCCGGGGGGCATCCTGCGCAACGAGGGCCGAGTGGCGGACTACGAACGGATCGAGACCGAGGGTGCCCTCAAGCATCTGGCGAAGGAGCTCGCGTCCGAGCCCGTCGTCGCCTTCGACACCGAAGCGGACAGCTTCTACCACTACTTCGACAAGACCTGTCTGGTCCAGGCCGCCACCCGCGACCGCGTCTATCTGATCGATCCTCTCGCCCTCGGCGGACCGGCCGAGATGCGTCCGCTGGCACCGGTCTTCGCCTCCAAGAAGACCCGCAAGATCTTCCACGCCGCCGAATACGACCTCTTCGTCCTGAAGCGCGACTGCGGCTTCGAGTTCCAGAACCTCTTCGACACGATGATCTCCGCCCAGCTGCTGGGCTACCCGGCGGTGGGGCTGGCGGCCCTGGCGAAGCATCACTTCGGAATTTCGATGCCCAAGGACGAGCAGCGCTCGGACTGGTCGGCTCGGCCGCTGCGCGAGAGCCAGCTCCACTACGCCGCCGCCGACGTCACCCACCTGATCGAGCTGACCGAACTCCTCGAGGGCGAGCTCGAGGCCAAGGGACGGATCGAGTGGGCGCGCTGGGAGTTCGAGAACCTGGTGCGCCGCGAGTGGCCGGTGCGAGGCTTCGACGAAGCCGGGTATCTGCGAATCAAGGGCGCCAAAGGACTCGATGCCACCGCCCTCGCCGTGTTGCGGGAGCTCTACCTGATGCGCGACGCCCGGGCTCGGGAAGTCGATCGGCCGCCCTTCAAGGTGCTGGGCAACCGCACCCTGCTCGAGGTCGCGGGCCGCCAGCCGGAGACCGCCGAGGCGCTCGGCGAGATCAAGGGCGTCACCGATCTGATCCTGCGCCGGCTCGGCCGCGAGATGCTGACGGCCGTCGAGAAGGGGATCAAGAAGCCCCACGGACCGATCAAGCGCGCCCCGGGCAGCGGCCGCAAACGCATGGACCGGCGCACCGAACGCCGGCTCGGCCGGCTGAAGCGCTGGCGCTCCGCGCGGGCGAAAGAGCTCGAGCTCGACCCGGGCGTGCTCTGTCCGAATTCGGCCCTCGAGGCGATCGCGTGGTGCGACCCCACTTCGGCCGCCGAGATTGGCGAGCTCCCCGAGGTGAAACGCTGGTTCGCCCGCGACTTCGGCGGCGAGATCGTCGAGCTGCTCGCGGCCCAGAGCGAATGAGAAAGCCCCCCCGCCACTCTGGCGGGGGGGCTTTTGATCTGGTGCCCTGAGAGTCTGGGTTGCAGGGTGCCGGTTCTTTCGGGGAATAAGCGCCTGTCCGGTCCGTCGAGGCGCGGTTGGCGTTCCCAAAACTCCCAGGGCTCCGACTCTCCAGTGTGCGCGCCCGTTGCCACCGTCGAGTCGCCAGATCACCCCGCTATAGAGCAGGAGTCGTGCCAACTCGTGGGTCGGCGAAAAGTGCAGGGATTTCCTGCCCTTGTCCGGGCGTGGCGCCGGTTCCCGGGCGCAGCCTCGGGCGGCGCCCCGATCGGGCGAATCCCCACCGCAACACAAGTTTTCCCTCAACCCCTTGATCTCAAGTGTGATTTCGAAATCGCAAGGGGTGCCGCCGAACGCGGCGGTGCCGCCTCGTGGCGCGCGCTGCTCGCGCTCCTGGGCCTCCTCGTCTCCTGCGCCGCCCCGCCGCCGGAGCGCGATGCGCCGGCGACCGCTCACGTGGCGGAGTGGGCGAGCTCCACCCCGGCGAGCTGCGCGTGGTTCGGGAGCCGCTCGGGCGACCTGCTCTGGTTTGGGGTCTCCGGCTACTGGGCGGAGTCGCGGCGGGCGGGAGCCCGCGCGGCCCTGGCGACCCCGGAACCGGCACGGATCGGACGCTTCCACCTGGTCAGCGAGGAGATGCTGCCGCCGCTCCCGCTCCCCGACGGGCCGACCCGGGGCGGAACCTGGGACGTCCTGGCTCTGGGCGACGGGCGGGTGGTGTACACGGGGCTTGCGGAGCACGCGGGCTGGGTCGAAGCGGGCTCGGGGACCCAGACCTCCTTCGGGATCGGAGCGGGGGCCAACGAGCTGGCGGCCCTCGGAGACAGCGGCCGCCTCGCGGTGTCCGACTACTTCGCCGGCGAGATCGCGATCGCGGGCTTCGACGGGGCAGCGCCGAGGCGGTTGTCGCTGTCTGCTGAGGGGGGCCTCCGGGTCGCCCCCAAGACGGTGGCCTTCGACCCCGCTCGGAGCTGGCTCTGGGCGACGACCGACCTCTTCTCCGGCGAGGGGGAAGACCTGGGCCACGACGCGCGGGCGGTGGATCTGGGGAGCGGCGAGGAAGTCCTGCGGATCGCCGACCCCGAGCTCCAGACCCTCGCCTTCGACGAACGGGGCGTCGGCTACCTGGCGTGGTCGACGACCGGGGGGCTGGTCCTCCAGGTGCTCGATCCGAGTGATGCACCCCGACCCGGTGCCGGACGACGCATCCCCCTCGCGCCCGACTTCGACCCGACCCACGACTACGCCCAGGATCTCGCGATCGACGCGGGGCACATCGTGGTGACGACCTGGGGGGGTCGCGTCTTCGTCGTCGACCCGGAGAGCGAGCGCGTGCGTGTCGCCGCGCTACCCCGCGCGCCGCCGGGGAGCCTCTACTACAGCGCGGCGCTGGTGGGCGATCGGGTGTGCGCCACCCGCTGTGGCGGCGTCGCCGTGGTGTGCCGCGACCTGCCCTGAGGGCCCGAGGGGTCTGGTATCCTGGCGCGCCGATGTACGCCCGTCGACGCGAACGCGTTCTCGAAGCCATGGAGGAGGGCTCTGCCGCCATCCTCCTCGGGGCGGGGCTGCGCACCCGCTCGAACGACACCCATTTCCCGTTTCGTCAGGACAGCGACTTCCACTACCTGACCGGATTCGACCACCCGAACGCGGCGGCCGTGCTGCGCAAGGGGAGCGACGAACCCTTCGTGCTCTTCGTCGAGCCGCGCGATCCGGCGGCGGAGACCTGGACCGGGTTTCGCCCCGGGGTCGAGGGAGCGGTCGAGACCTACGACGCCGACCGCGCGTTCTCGTGCGAGGAGTTCCACACCCGGCTCCCCGAGCTGACCGCCGGCGCGCGGGTGATCTACCACGTGTTGGGTCGCGACCCGAAGGTCGACGCGCTCCTCGTGGAGCAGAACGAGAACGCGCGGATCCGCTCGCGGATGGGGTTGCTTCCGCCCGACGCGCTCCGCGACCCGCGGCTGTTGATCCACGAGATGCGGCTCTTCAAGACCCCGGACGAGCTCGAGACGATGCGACGCGCCGCCGAGATCAGCCGCGAAGCCCACGCCGAAGCGGGTCGCCTCGCTCACCCGGGTGCCTTCGAGTACGAGCTCGAAGCGATGCTCGACTACACCTTTCGGCGTCGCGGTGCGGCCGGCCCCGCCTACGATTCGATCGTGGGCAGCGGCGCGAACGCGACCGTCCTCCACTACATCTCGAACCGCGACCCCCTGCGCGAGGGCGAGGCGGTGCTGATCGACGCGGGCTGTGAGCTCGAGGGCTACGCCTCCGATGTGACCCGCGTCTACCCGGTGGGCGGTCGCTTCGCCGGCCCGACCCGCGAGCTCTACCAGGTCGTCCTCGCCGCCCAGAAGGCCGCCCTCGAGACGTCGAGCCCGGGACAGACCCTGGAGGCGGTGCACCAGGCCGCGCTGCGCGGCCTGGTCGAGGGTCTGATCGCCCTCGGTCTCCTCGACGACGACGCCGAGACGGCGATCGAGACCCGGAGCTACGAGCGTTACTACATGCACCGCACGAGCCACTGGCTGGGGCTCGACGTGCACGACGTGGGATCCTACGTCGCCGACGGTGCGCCCCGCGTGCTCGAGCCCAACATGGCCTACACCGTCGAGCCCGGGCTCTACGTGGCCCCGGACGACGACCAGGCGCCCGAGGCCTACCGCGGCATCGGCATCCGGATCGAGGACGACGTGGTCGTCACCGCCGACCACCACGAGAACCTGACCGAGACGATCCCCAAAGAGATCGACGACGTCGAAGCCCTGGTGAAAGAAGGACGAGGCTAGATGGCCGACATCGAATCCCTGCTCAAAGAAAAGCGTGTCTTCAAGCCGAAGCCGGAGTTCTCCCGGCAGGCGAACTGGAAGAAGAGCACGATCAACGAGTACCGCCGTCTCGGCGCCAAGAACCCAGAGCGCTTCTGGGCCAAGATGGCGCGCGAGAACGTCTCGTGGTTCACCCGTTGGAAGAAGGTGCTGCAGTGGAAGGCGCCGAATGCCAAGTGGTTCGTCGGCGGCAAGCTCAACGTCTCCTACAACTGCATCGACCGTCACCTCGAGGGCGACAACGCCTGGCGTCGCAACAAGGCCGCCATCATCTGGGAGGGAGAGCCCGGCGACAGCCGTGTCATCACCTACGGCGAGCTCCACCGCGAGGTCTGCAAGTTCGCGAACGTGCTCAAAGGTCTCGGCGTGAAGAAGGGCGACCGCGTCGCGTTCTACATGCCGATGGTGCCCGAGCTGGCGATCGCGATGCTGGCCTGCACCCGCATCGGTGCCACCCACAGCATCGTCTTCGGCGGGTTCTCCGCCGAGTCGCTCCGCGACCGGATCAACGATGCCGGCGCCAAGGTGGTGGTAACCGCCGACGGTGGCTACCGCCGCGGCGCGCCCTTCCCGTTGAAACCCGCGGTCGACGACGCCCTGAAGGGGGCCGAGTGTGTCGAGAAGGTGGTCGTCGTGAAACGCACCGGCACCCAGACCGAGATGACCGCCGGGCGCGACCTGTGGTGGCACGAGCAGATGCAGGGCGCGAGTACCAAGTGCGCGCCGGCCAAGCTCGACGCCGAGCACCCGCTCTTCATCCTCTACACCAGCGGCACCACCGGAAAGCCCAAGGGGATCCTGCACACCACCGGCGGGTATCTCACCCACGTGACCACCACCGCCCAGGCGATCTTCGACCTGAAGGACGAGGACGTCTATTGGTGCACCGCCGACATCGGCTGGATCACCGGGCACAGCTACGTGATCTACGGGGTCCTCGCCAACGGCGCGACCACGTTGATGTACGAGGGGGTGCCGACCCACCCGGCCCCCGACCGCTGGTGGGAGATCATCGAGAAGTGGGGCGTGACGGTCTTCTACACCGCGCCCACCGCGATCCGCACCTTCATCCGGCTGGGCGACGAGCACCCGAACGGACGCGACCTTTCCTCGCTGCGGCTCCTCGGGAGCGTCGGGGAACCGATCAACCCGGAGGCGTGGATCTGGTACAACAAGGTGATCGGCAAACGACGCTGCCCGATCGTCGACACCTGGTGGCAGACCGAGACGGGCGGGATCATGATCACGCCGCTCCCGGCCGGCGTGGACACCAAGCCCGGCTCGGCCACGCTGCCCTTCCCGGGCGTCGACGCCGCGATCCTCGACGACGACGGCGACGAAGTGGAGCCGCCCAACGGCGGCTTCCTGGCGATCCGCAAGCCGTGGCCCGGGATGATGCGCGGGATCTGGGGCGATCCCCAGCGCTTCCGCGAGACCTACTGGTCGAAGTGGAAGGACATCTACTTCGCCGGCGACGGGGCCCACCGCGACAAGCAGGGCTACTTCTGGATCATGGGCCGCGTCGACGACGTGATGAACATCTCGGGGCACCGGATCGGGACGATGGAGGTCGAGAGCGCGCTGGTCTCCCACGCCGACGTGGCCGAGGCCGCAGTGGTGGGCCGCCCCGACGCGATCACGGGTACCGCGATCGTGGCCTTCGTCACCCCGCGCGGTGGCGTCGTCTACGGCGACACGCTCTCCAAGACACTACGCGACCAGGTGGCGAAGGAGATCGGCGCCATCGCCAAACCCGCCGAGATCCGCTTCACCGACGCCCTGCCCAAGACGCGCTCGGGCAAGATCATGCGCAGGCTCCTGCGCGACATCGCCGAAGGCAAGGAGAGCGTCGGCGATACGACGACGCTCGAGGACTACAGCGTGCTGGCGCGGCTGCGCGGAGACGAATAGGCGCCCGCCGGCCCAAGGCCGGCGCCCGCAGGGTGGGCGTAGCCCACGCGAAGTCCACCACAACCCACCGGGCGCTCCAGTCCGCCAGACTCTCGCGGTGCACGAACGAGTCGCTTTGGCCCCGGCGTATCACCCCGGTAGGAGGAGAAGGGCAGTCTTCCACGCCAAAGGGCACGGCCTTGCGTGCGTCCGCGATGCGGCGGCGCCCTGCGGTGTTGGCTCGGTCTGCCGTACCTCGCGCGCTCCGCGGCTTCGCGAACGTTGGTCGCCTGCGGCTCGATGCGACGTCGGGCGGCACCGAATGGCGACGCGGCTCAGGACGGATCGCTGCTCGTTTGACCGAGGTACCAGCCGGTCGCGCCGCGGGTGAGGAGGACGACGCCGCCGAGGGGGGGTTCGGAGCGGTCGAAGGGGGAGCCGGTGAGGTGCTCCGCGACGGTCCGGATGACACCTTTGTGGGTGACGAGGAGGGCCGAGGAGATGGGAGCGGCCTGGAGACGCTCGAGGGCGCGCTCGACACGGCCTCGAAACTCGGCGCGCAGCTCGCCGCCGGGGTACTCGAATCCCTCCGCACCCTCCTGCCAGGTCTTGTAGAGGGCCGGGTCGGCGGCCTCGATTTCGGGGAGCGTCTTGCCCTCCCAGCGACCAAAGTCGATCTCGCGCAGGTCGCGCTCGAGGACGATCTTCTGCCCGGGGGCCATGACCCTCGCGGCCTGCCAGGCGCGACGCAGCGTGCTGCTCACGACGCGTTCCACCACCTGGCCCGACAACGAGCGCGCGCTCGCGCGGATCTGGGCGCGGCCCTCTTCCGAGAGTGCCGGGTCGCCGGCCCCGATCATGCGCTCCGCGGATCCGTCCACGGTCTCGCCGTGTCGGACCAGGATGAGGCGGCGCAGCTGGGCCATTGACTGTTCCTCCCGTCTGGACAGCGCGCGCAGGATGGACGAGGCGCGCTTGCGGGGCAAGTCGTCGCCGGCCCCCTCCTGACGCCGGCCGGCGCGGTGATAGACTCGGCCGACCGCCCCCCGAACGAAGCGACCGAGCGCGACCGAATGCCCGATGGGATCCGGTGACGCGGCGCACAGCGAGCGGAGGGCAGCGATGACGGGCCGCCTTTGGGGAGTTCTCTTGTTGGTGGGGGTGACCTTCGTCGTCTCCACCACGGCGTTCCGTCAGTGCGAGGGCGGCGCCCCGACGATCGAGGCGCCCGACACGGTCGTCCTCGGCGGGGGAGGCGGTCGGGTGACGATCCGCGCCCGCGACGAGGGAAGTGGGCTGCGCGCCCTGCGCGCCATCCTCGTCCACCCGGAGGGCGAGGCCCCGCTCCTCGAGCACCGCTTCGCCGCGGGAGCACTGGCGCTCTCGGGGCCCGCCGAGAGCGAGGCCTTCGAGGTCGCGATCGACCCGGCGGCCCACGGGCTGGTCGAGGGAAGCGCCCAGCTCCGCATCGAGGCCACCGACCGTTCGTGGCGCGGCGGATTCGGGGGGAACACGACGACCCAGACCCTGCCCATCCAGATCGACCTCAGCCCGCCCAAGCTCCGCCTCGCCCGGGGCGTTCGCTACCTGCAGCGCGGCGGCTCCGGCACGCTTCGCTACCGGGTGGAGGAGGTCGGCGAGGGCGGCCGCGATGGCGTCCTGGTGGGCGAGCACTTCTTCCCCGGCGCGCCGGTGGCGGGTGCGCCGGAGGGCGAGCGCATCGCGCTCTTCGGCATCCACGTCGACGCTCCCGACGATGTGGCGGTTCGCGTGATGGCCGAGGACGCCGCGGGCAACCGGCGCGAGCGCAAGGCCGCGGTGCGCATCAAGCTGCGGACCTTCCCGGCGAGTCCGATCCGCCTCCCCGAATCCTTTCTGACCGGCAAGGTGCCCGAGCTCGCGCAGGATCTCGGGCTTCCCGAAGGCGACGCCGTCACCACCTTCAAGACGATCAACGAGCGGATCCGGGGCGAGAACGAGACCCGGATCCGCGAGCTCACTGCCGACAGCGCCGCGAGGCCGCTCTTCGACCAACCCTTCGTCCAGATGGACAACTCCCAGGTCACGAGCCGGTTTGCCGAGCGACGCACCTATCTCGCCGAGGGCGGCGAGGTCTCCAGAGCGACCCATTTCGGCTACGACCTGGCCTCCTTCAGCCAGGCGCCGATCAGCGCCTCGAACTCGGGGCGCGTGGTCTTTGCGGGAGAGCTCGGGATCTACGGCAACTGCGTGCTGATCGACCACGGCCTCGGGCTCGCCTCGCTCTACGGACACCTCTCGCAGATCGAGGTGGAGGCGGGCGAGGAGGTCGACCAAGGCTCGCTCCTGGGTTTTTCCGGCGACACCGGTCTCGCCGGGGGAGACCATCTCCACTTCGCGCTACTGATCCGCGGGGTCTACGTCGACCCGATCGAGTGGTGGGATCCGAAGTGGGTGGCCGAGCACGTGAGCGCGCAACTCGAGGTGAAGCCGGTGGAGGCGGCGCGCGTTCCGTAGCCCTCCCCATCGCGGCCGGCGTCTCTGGGGTGCTGGTGCGCCGTTACAAACGCTTCCTCGCCGAGATCCGGCTACCCGACGGGGAGGAGATCACGGCCCACTGTCCCGATCCGGGCAGCATGCGGGGGCTCGCCGTCCCCGGGGCCGCCGTACGCTGCTCCGTGAGCGACAATCCGAAACGCAAGTTGCGACACACCCTCGAGCTGGTGCGCTCCCGGGGCGTCTGGGTCGGTGTCCACCCGGCCCGGGCCAACGCGCTCGTCGGCGCGGGCCTGGCGGCCCGGGCCTTCCCGCCCTTCCGCGACTACCGGCGCAGCGCACCGGAGCGACGGCGGGGGGCATCGCGCTTCGACTTCTACCTGGACGAGCACCCCCGAGGAGAGCCCCCGCTCTGGCTCGAAGTGAAGAGCGTGACGCTGGCCGAGGGGCGACGCGGGCGCTTTCCCGACAGCGTGACCGCGCGGGGGCGACGCCACGCCGAGGGCCTGGCCGAGCTCGCCCGCGCGGGAGAGCGCGCCGCGCTCCTCTTC
>JANQRO010000363.1 GCA_028284525.1 Myxococcota bacterium
TTCTCGAGCTCGACCTCGCCGGCGTGGACACGGCGCCACTCGCCCGGGCCGTCGCGGCCGAGCGCCGACGCCAGGCACCGACCCGGCGCGGGCTGCTCGGGGCGTCGAGCACGAAGCACCACCACGTACCGGTGATGTGTCCCACACCGGGAACGATCCGCGTGGACTGGCATCGCGGCCTGTTTCGCGTCCTCGCGAAACACGTGCGCATCGCGCCCCGTCGCGTCGTGAACCTCGACGACGCCCTCGCCGGTCGCTCCCTCGAGGAGCGTGTCGCGGCCCTCGCTCGGAGGGGAGAGCGATTCTCGGCGATTCGATTGCTGCGCAGCGAAGGGGGTCTCGACGCCGCCGAGGCGAAGGCCTGGATCGACGATCTCTCGCCGTGACCCGCCCCGGAGACGGGAGGTCCTGTGCTCAGACGGGTCGCTCGTAGACCCGGAGGAGACCGATCTCCGTCTTCGGCGCTTCGTACTCGAGGCGCAGACCCGCGTCGAGGATCCGCCCTTCGAACTCGGGCAGGGCGTCGCTGCGAACGGCGAGCCAGCGCTCGGTGCGGGCGGCGATCGCGTCGACGAGGGTGGCCAGGTCCTCGACGCGGACCTCCTTCTTCAGGTGGTGGTAGACGCCGAGAAAGAGCACGATGTCGTAACGGGGGCGGAGCTGTGCCCCGTAGCGCGCTTCGAACCGCGGACCCGAGCACGCGAGGTCCGCGACCCGAAAGCGCGTGTCGATCGCGACGTCGCGGAACAGACGCGCGGCGAAGCGCACCTTGTCGCGGTGTTGTTCGAGGCCGTGGACCGCGATCGCGCCGTGTCGGGCGAACTCGTAGCCGACGTGTCCCTCGCTCATGCCGAGGTCGAGGACACTGCGGCCGGCGGCGCGCTCGAAGAGGGGCTCGAGACCCTGGAAGCGCCCGAAGAGGTCGCCCTGGAAGTTCTTGCGTCCGATCCCCAGGCCGAGGGCGCGCTTCAGCGAACGGGCGATCCCCATCCCGCGATCATCGCGAATCGCCGTCCGGGTCGCCGGGCCGGAAGTGGCTGCGGCGCTCGGGGTCGAGACGCTCGATCAGCGCCTCGACCTGGTAGCGACGCGTGGCGCGTTCGAGGATCGTGCGTTCGACCACGCGGATCGCGTTGCGCACCGCGCTGTGGCCGCGGCGGAAGATCGCGCCGATTTCCTTGGTGGAGGCGGGGGTGAAGCGGTGACAGAGGTACATCGCGACCTGGCGCGGCCACGCGACGTCCCGTCGTCGCGACGGCGAGGCGAGATGCTCGACGCTCGTGCCGAAGAAGACCGCGGTCTCGTGGGCGATCTCGGTGGAGCCGAGCTCGCGGGGGCCCCGGATCCCCGCTCGTCGCAGCGCTGCGCGCGCCAGCCCGACGTCGAGAGGGCGTTTCAACAGCGCCGCGTTGGCGACCAGCTGCACCAGCGTGCCCTCGAGGTCTCGGACGCTCTGGAAGGGCGCGTCGGAGAGCACCTCGAGACAGTCGCGCGGGATCCGCACGCCCCCACCGGCGGCCTTGGCGCGCAGGATGCGTTCCCGGTGCTCACGGTCGGGGATCTCGATCTCGGCGCACAGTCCCCCGGTCATTCGCGACGCCAGACGCGGATCGAGGTCCGGGATATCGCGGGGGCTGCGGTCGGCGGTGAGCACGATGCGACGACCGCGACGGGTGAGGGCGTCGAGGGTGTGGAAGAGCTCGACCTGCGTCGCGCGTTTGCCCTGGAGAAACTCCACGTCCTCGACGACCAGCACGTCGAGGTCCTCGCGGTAGCGGAACTTGAAGTCGCCGGTGCGGCGCTCGCGGATCGCCTTGGTGAGTTCGTTGGTGAATTGCTCCGCGGAGACCAGGACGGCCCGCGCGCCGGAGGCCTGTCGCGCTTCGACGACGATCGCGTTGGCCAGATGGCTCTTGCCGAGGCCGGGGCCGGAGATCACGTAGAGCGGGCTCATCGAGGCCTGCCGCCCCTGGGCCACGGCCAGCCCCGCTTCGCGAACGAGCGCGTTGGAGCGCCCCGAGATGAAGTTGCTGAAGTTCGCCTCGATCTGGATCGCCGCGACGGGGGCTGCGGGTTCGGGGGTCGCGTCCCCTGCCGGCGACGCTGGCGACGCCGGCGACGCCGGCGATGCAGCCGCGGCGACCGGCCTGCGGGGGCGCGGGTCCGAGGGCGCCGGGGAGGGCCCGCTGTCGACCTCGAGACGGACCTGGACCTCGGCTCCGTGGCTCCGCAGGACGGCGAGGATCCTCGGCAGGAAACGCTCTCGGAGCCGCTCGCGATGGAAGGCGCTCGGGCACACCAGACAGAGCTCGCCGTCCCGCACGCGCGCCGCCACCGGTTCCAGCCACGTCTCGAAGGCGGCTTCGGGTACGTCCTCCGCCATCGAGCGCACTGCTCTGTCCCAAGCCTCGAGAGGTCGGGTCATTCTCAAAATCTCGGAGTTTTCCAGTGTTCCGCGGCGGTTTTCCCCCTGTCAGATCCGCCGCGGGACGCGGAGTAGACCATATGGCCCAGCCCCCCGCAAGGAGTTCCGCACGCGATCCGCGGAGACGGGTGACACGCGCAAGAGACGCGACTTGTCTGCGTTTTTGCGACGAGGGCGGGTCGACACCAGCGAGGGTTCGCCGAGCGATTCCGCGCAGTTCACAGCCCCTTGCGAGAAACCGCCACCGCCTCCGCCGGGGTCCCGAGCAGGCGGCCCAACCGTCGTTTGCACTCCTGGAAAACTCTATGAATCGCCAGATAGCGCACTTTATCGGCTTTTTTCGACGGAACCAGGCTACTGAACCGAACCGCTCCCCGGAGCGCCTTCCGATTCCGCAACTCGGAAGCGCAACACGGCGAGGAGGCGACGACAACGTTCCAGCAGCGTGTCGGCGTCGAGGAGTCCCTGCTTCTCGGCGGCGTCGCCATCGAAGATCTGGCACATCACGTTGACGAACGCGTCGTCCTCGATCCCCGACAGCCGGCGCGGATCGAAACGGGCCCGGCCCTTGGGGTCGGCCCGACGCACCAGGGTCTCGAGCAGCTCGACGATCTCCACGCGGTGCGCCTGGAGCTCGGCCTGTTCGCGCTCGGCGTCGAAGGCGTCCACCAGGGCTTCCACTTCGGCCAGCCGGTAGATGCGCTCGGCTCCCCTGGGAATCTCGCGCACGATGCGAAACCGGTGGGTGCCGTGGAGGACCAGGTCGTAGCGTCGCCCTGGACGGGGAGCGATCTGCTCGATGACTCCCGAGCAACCGATCGGAAAGAGGGGCGGGTCCCCGCCGATGTCCTGGAGCGCCTCGGGGCGCACGGTGACCATGCCGATACAACGCTCACCGTCCATCGCGGCTTCGGTCATCTGGACGTAGCGAGGTTCGAAGACATGGAGCGGGACACGCGAGTGCGGGAACAGGACGACGTTGGCGAGGGGAAAGAGCGGGAGCGGCGTCGCGTCGTCAGCGGTCACCCCGCCACGATACCACGACCCCCACCGCGAAAGACGCACTCCGCAGCGTGTCAGCGCGGTCTGGCTTCGCGACGCGCCGGTCTCGCGGCTCCTTGACGCGTCGCGGAGCGTCGCGACAATCGCGTCGATGCAGCTCGAGTTCGGGACGCCCCGGGGTACGACGACCCGGCGACGGGAACGCGCGCAATCAGACCGCGCGCGACGCGCGCAGACGACCCGGGAGCTGATGCGGCGTCTGACTCGCGACGCCCGCCGGCTCTGTGCGCGCTTCGCACTCCGCTACCACAGGCTCGAGGCGGATCGCCGTGGGGTGACGAGCCGCTACGGCGCCTGTTTTTCCGACGGCACCATCAAGATCCGCCTCTACCACGCCACGACCGGGCG
>JANQRO010000376.1 GCA_028284525.1 Myxococcota bacterium
TTCCGCGGGTGGCGCCGTCGATGATCGTCGCCGTCGAGCGCGACGACGAGATCCTGCTGGCGCGCTCGCCGCGTTTCCCGCCCGGGGTGTGGAGCGTGCTCGCGGGCTTCGTGGAGCCGGGGGAGAGCGTCGAAGACACGATCCACCGCGAGGTCTTCGAAGAGGCCGGGGTCCGCGTTCGCGACATCCGCTACTTTGGCAGCCAACCCTGGCCACACCCGCACTCGCTGATGCTCGGCTACCAGGCGCGCCACGCGGGGGGGGAGATCGCCATCGACGGCGAGGAGATCGTCGAGGCGGACTGGTTCCGAGCGGACGAGATGCCCGGGCTCTTCCGCGGCGACTTCAGCATCGCCCAGTGGATGATTCGCGACTTCCTGGCGCGTCGCGGCGGCTCCTGATGCAGCGCACCGCGGCGCCGCGTCGAGGGGTGGGCGCGTGAGATCGTCCCGGCCCTTCGTCGCCTTCGACTTCGACGGCACCCTCGCGGACACCTGGCGCGACATCGCGACCGCGCTCAACCACACCCTGGTCGAGGAGGGTCTCCCCGCGGCCGAAGGCCCCGAGATCCGCTTTGCGATCGGGCAGGGGGTGTTGCCCCTGCTCCGGCGCATCCGCCCCGACCTGGCGGAGGACGAGGCGCGTCTCCACGCGCTCTACATGCGTTTTCGAGACCACTACGACGAGGTGTGTCTCGAGACGACGGCGCTCTACGACGGGATCGAGACCTGTCTGGAACATCTCTCCGACGCGACCCTGGTGGTGGCGAGCAACAAGCCCGGACGCTTTCTGCACCCGATGCTCGACGCCCTCGGGATCGTCGGTCGCTTCGCGACGGTGATCGCGGGGGACAGCCTCCAGGTGAGCAAGCCGGACCCCGCAGTGTGGGCCGAGCTCGAGCAACGCGCGCCGGGCGACCACGGTGTGCGTTGGATGATCGGCGACAGCGCGGTGGACGTCGCGACCGGCATCGCGGCGGGGGCGCGGACGATCGGATGCGCCTGGGGTCTGCGCGGACGCGACGAGCTGCGCGACGCCGGGGCCGACCACATCGTCGAGCATCCGGGCGAGATCGCCGAGCTGATCCTCGGGGCGCGGCGGTGAACGACGCCGCTGCGGGCGGCGGGGTCGATCCCTGGGGCCCCGACCCGGAGCGGGCCCGACGACTCGCCGACGACCTCGGGGCCGCCCTCGATCCGGAGCTGGCGCGACGCGCGACGCGAGAGATCCGCGGCCTCTGCGCCCACGCTCCTTTTCTCGTTCCGATGCTGCGTCACCACCCGGAGTGGCTGACCGCGCTCTACGAGGGCGACCTCGCCGAGCCCCTCGACACCGAGACCCTGGCGGCACGGCTCGACGCGGCCGTACGGGAGTCCGATCCCGCTGCGGCGCTGCGCCGGGCGAAGTACCGGTCGTTGTTGCGCATCACGGTGCGGGAGCTCTCGCCCGACCCGCTCGCCCCCGAGATCGTCCTCGCCGAGCTGAGCGACCTGGCCGACGGCCTGCTCGACGCGGCCCTGCGGGTCGCCGGGGATCGGGTCGTGGCGCGGCGCGGCGCGGCGCGGTTCGCCGACACCGACGCCTCCTTCTGCGTGCTCGGTCTCGGCAAGCTCGGCGCCCGCGAGCTCAACTACTCCTCCGATGTCGACCTGATCTACCTGCGCGAGGACAGCGAGCCGGGTGCGACGACGGAGGGCGGGGAGTCGCCGGCCGAGTACTTCGCGGCTCTCGCCCGGGAGTTCGGCGCCCTCGTGTCGGAGGTCGCGTCCGAGGGCTTCCTCTACCGGGTGGACCTCGACCTGCGTCCCGAGGGCACCCACGGGCCCCTGGTCATCTCGGAGTCGGCGCTGGCGGCGTACTACGAGTCCCGGGCCGATACCTGGGAGCGCGCCGCCTTCGCCAAGGCGCGCCCGGTGGCGGGTGACGCCGAGCTCGGGTGGCGCGCGATCCGCTCGATCGACCCGGCGGTGTTCCGCAGCTCGATGGACCTGGCGACGGTGCGCGGGATCCGCCGGCTCAAGCACGACGTCGTCGAGGAGCACGGCGGGCGCGAAGGCGTCTTCGACGTGAAACGCGATCCGGGGGGCATCCGCGACGTCGAGTTCGTGGCCCAGGCCCTCCAGCTCCTCCACGGCGGTCGCATCCCCCAGATCCGGGCGCGGGGCACCCTCGAGGCCCTCGAGGGATTGGGCGCTGTGGGGCTCCTGCCGAAGGACGATGCGGGCGCGCTGGCGGAGGCCTACCGCTTTCTCCGTCGGCTGGAGAACCGGATCCAGATGCGCGCAGAACGCCAGGTGCACACCCTCCCCGTCGACGCCGACGGGCTCGCGTTCTGGGGGAGCGCCATGGGGCTCGCGCGCGACGTCTTCGCCGCGGCCCTCGACCGCCACCGCGCGACCGCGCGAGCCGGTGCCGAGGCGATCTTTCCGGAGGACCGCGCCGAGGCCGTCCTCGATCTCTTCGCACGCCACCAGCCGCGTCTGTTGGCGCTCCCGGAATCGCGTCGGATGATGGAGCAGCTCGCCGACGACATTTCCCGCGAGATCGCGGCTTCGTCCGACCCCGAGCTCGCCTTCAACAACCTCGACCGCTTCATCGAAGGCATCGGCGGACACCGCTTCTACTACGAGCTCCTCCTCGACCGCCCCGAGCTGATCCCTCGGCTGTGCGCGCTCTTTGCGAGCTCGCGCTTTCTCTCGAACCTGCTGGCCCAGTACCCCCGGTTGATCGAGCCGGTCTTCGACGATCCGGGGCGTCTGCTCCTCTCGTCCGAGCAGCTCCGCGCGGACCTCGCGTCGCTGGTCGAGGAGCTCGGCGCCGAGGACGACGACGTCGAGACGGCGCTGCGCACCCTGCGTCTCTTCGTACACCGTCAGACCCTGAACATCGGCCTCCTCGACCTGGGCGGCGCGGTGTCTCGTGCCGAGGTCGAGGGGGCACTCTCGGACCTGGCCCAGGTGGCCCTCGAGCGCGCCCTCGCCGTCGCCGAGGGACAGCTCGCGCGCCGCCGGCCGGACGCGCTGCACACCGCCCGCTTCCTGGTGGTGGGAATGGGCAAGCTCGCCAGCCGAGAGCTCGGCTACGGGAGCGACCTCGATCTGATCTTTCTCTACGAGCTCGACGACCCGAGCCCGGCGCTCGTCGCCGAGGCGCAGGACTTCTTCGTCAAGCTGATCCAACGTCTCATCTCAGCGCTCCAGACCCAGACCGCCGAAGGGCGTTGCTACGAAATCGACGCGCGGCTGCGCCCCTCGGGCAGCCAGGGCAGCCTGGTGTGCTCCCTCGAGGCCTTCGCGCGCTACCACGCCGGGGGGAGCGAGGCGTGGGAGCGTCAGGCGTTGTTGCGTTCGCGCGCGGTGGCGGGCGACGCCGACCTCGCCGTGCGTT
>JANQRO010000377.1 GCA_028284525.1 Myxococcota bacterium
TATCCGCCTCGGCGCCGAGGGCGAGGAGCTCGAGCGTCGCGCCGCCCCCGGTGGCGCACGCCGTCACCGAGGCGTGGTCCGGCCGGAACGTCACCACGCGGTCGTCGCCGCGTGCAACGCCCACGATCGCGTTGATCGCGATGAAGTGGGAGAAGACGACGACGTCCTCTCGGAGGCCCGCGACGTAGGACACCAACGCGGCGCGCCAATCGCGGAGGGCCGGATCGAGCTCCGACCAGCCCCGTCCCATGACGTCGCGGACCCAGGCGGCGCGCCCGGCGAGGTCCAGGCCCGGTGTCGGGAGCTCGGCCACCCGGGGCTCGACCACCGGCTCGCCGCCCCAACGCCGCGCGAGCGGCGCGGCGGTCTCCCGGGCACGGGCGAGAGGGCTGGTGTAGATCGGCAGCGGCCCGAGCGGAGCGAGGCGGGCGGCGGTCGCCTCCGCCTGCTTCTGCCCCTCCGGTGAGAGCCCGGGATCGCGGTGCGCCCCAAAGCTCGCGGCGGCCTTGCCGTGTCGGACGAGATAGACCGTGGCCATCGATACACCCCCTTCCCGCGACGTCTCGCGGGGGTCGGGTCGCCCGCGGACACCGGGGTGTAGGCGATCCGCGGTCTCGCTCGCCACGGCGCGGGCACGCGGCGCGACCCGTGCGACACTCCGCTCCCGAGCCACGAAACAGGGGACGGAACGCGTGACTTTGGTGCACACCTTCGCGGGCAACCCCCTCGACCGCGCCGAGGCGCAACGTCGCGACGACGCGTGGCTCAGCGCCGTCGCGGCGGACACGTCGAGCCGCTTTCTGCCCTTCTCCGACCTCGAGGTGCTGGTCCGCGACGGCCCGCCGCCCGGCCTCGGCTGGATCCCCGGCGCGGCGCTCCGTGGGCTCGAGGTCGAGGAGCCGCCGCTCCTCCTCGGTCTCGCCGCCGGGGTCGCCCACTTCGCCCTCGACGTCTCGACGCTCGAGGATCCGAGCGCCCGCCTCGCCCTGGGCGACGGAGATCACTTCGAGGATTGCCGCAACGCGGCGGCGAGCCTCGCGGTCGAGGATACCGGCGTCGTGGCGCAGGCGCGCTCACAGCTCGCCTGGCACAAGAGCCACCAGTTCTGCAGCGCCTGCGGCGCGCGCAGCGAGCCGCGGCGCGGCGGACACCTGCGCCGCTGCCCCGCCTGCCGCGCCGAGCACTTCCCGCGCACCGACCCCGTGGCGATCATGCTGATCCACGACGGCGACCGCTGTCTGCTCGGCCAGCCCCGGGGCCGGTTGGTGCGGACGGGGATGTACTCGGCCCTCGCGGGCTTCATCGATCACGGGGAGTCGATCGAGGAGGCGGTGCGTCGGGAGGTCATGGAGGAGGCGGGGATCCGCGTCGGCGCCGTCCGCTACCACTCCTCCCAGCCCTGGCCCTTCCCCTCCTCGTTGATGATCGGCTGTCACGGCGTCGCCGAGACCCGCGACATCACCATCGACCCCGGCGAGATGAACGACGTGCGCTGGGTGAGCCGCGCCGACGTGCGCGCGGCCCTCGAGCAACGCAACCCCGAGCTCAAGGTTCCCGGGCCGATCGCCATCGCCCATCACCTGATCCAGGCGTGGGCTGCGGGCTGCGACTAGACGCCAACGCTCTCGGGGGGCGGCCGCCAGAACGGGATCTCGCGATCGAGCGGGCGCGCCGCGCATGCCGCGAGGGAGGCCGCGCGCGCCGCGCCCGGCGACGGGGGCCATCCGCGACGCGCGACCGCTAGGGGTGCGGGATCCGCAGCGGGAGCCGGGTCAGGGCGATCTCGCCGGAGAAGCAGACGTCGACGTCGCTCCCCGGCTCGCGGGGGCGATCGTGGTAGTCGCCACCCCAGTGGAAGTGATCGTCGACGCGTCGGTAGCGCACGAGCATCGGGCTCGGGTCGAGCGGTGCCTCGACCACGGCGGGCAGGTGACGCTCGTCCTCCGGATGCGGGAGGTTGGCGTTCCAATAGACCTCGGGCTCCGGCGGACGGGTGAAGACCGCCTCGAGGACGCGCTCCGCGCGCCGGCCGCTCATCTCCCAATCGATCGAGCGCTCCCGCGCTACGTACTGCGACAGCGCGAGCGCCGGCCGCCCGAGGAGCGCACCCTCCCGGACGGCGGCGAGCGTGCCCGAGGTGTAGGCGTCGGCGCCCAGGTTGCCGCCGGCGTTGATCCCCGCCACCACCCAATCGGCGTCGGCCAGGAGCTCGGCCAGCGCGACCCGCACACAGTCGGCCGGGGTTCCCGTGAGCGAATAGCGCCCGGGGCCGTGTTCGCGCAGCGCCAGCGGCTCGCCCGTCGTCACCGCGTGACCCACCCCGCTCATGGCCCCGGCGGGTGCGACGACGGTCACCTCGCCCCACCGCGCGCAGAGCTCCCGGAGCCGTTCGATTCCGGGCGCGTCGAAGCCGTCGTCGTTGGTGAGGAGGATCTTCATGGGTCCGAGCGGCGGGGGCGGGGGGCGCCGTCCCGAGCGTACCCCGCGCCCATCGGCCCTGGTGGTAGCATCCGGAGACGGCCCCGCGAGGCTTTCGCGGACCCGTCGGAGGACACGCGATGCAGGCTGGAGCGGCGACGGCCCGCTGCTGGCGAGCCGTCTTGGTGGCTGGGCTGGTCATCGGCACCCCCGCCGCGGACGATCCGATCGTTCCCCTG
>JANQRO010000380.1 GCA_028284525.1 Myxococcota bacterium
CGGCGAACAGGTAGAGGCCGCCGGCGAGCTCGCGTCCGGCGAGGACCAGGACGAGAAGCGCCGCCGCGCCGAGGCCCAGGCGCCGGAGGGCCGGACCCCGCGTCGCCGGGCCGTCGGGTGCGACCCGCGGTTCGCTCATGGCTCGTGGGTCGTCGACCGCGTCGACGTCGCGGGATTGGATCGGTGCCGCCATGTCTCGTCTCCCTCTCGCGGCGACCGGCGCAGGACGCGCGCGGCGGCGTGCGAGTGACCGGGAGTACGCCCCCGCGTGCCCGCGGTTACAGCGGAGCGCTCCGGGGGCACGCGGATCGCCTCAGCTGGCGAGGGCGCCGCCACAGCTGGAGCCGCTCCCCGCGGTGCAGCCGAAGCAGTGGGGGGCGGTGGCGATCGCGGCGCCGAACAGCGCGTCTCCGCTCTCGAGCTCGAAGATCGTGGCCGGCGTGGGCGCACCGCGGCGTCCTCCCGCGAGCGGAATCTCGAGCATCTGGTTGAAGTCGCAGTCGTAGAGCGCGCCGTCGAAACCCACCGAGATCGTGTCGCGGCACATGAGTCCCGACACGGTCTCCGGGTTGAAGTGCGTCACCAGGAGCGAGAGGTACTCCGCGTGCCGGCCCTCGCGGTGGAGCATGTGGGCGAAGCGCTTGATCGGCATGTTGGTCAGGGTGAGCAGGTGGTCGAAGCGCACACCGAAGAGCGTCGACAGCTCCTCGCGGTACTGCGCTTCGAGCTCCGCCTGGGGCGGCGGGAGCGAGGGGCCCACGGGGTTGTAGACCAGGTCCAGGCGCAGGGGTCCGCCTTGCCCGTAGCCCAGGTCGCCCAGCTGCTGGAGCGCGCGGATGCTCTTGTCGAAGACGCCGCGCCCGCGTTGGGCCTCGACGTTCTCGCGACTGTAGCAGGGGAGCGAAGCGACGATCCGCACCCCCTCCCCGGCGAGGAAGGACGCGGTGTCCTCCTGTCCGGGCTCGAAGAGCACGGTCAGGTTGCAGCGGTCGATCACGTCCTTGCCGAGCGCCCGCGCGCCGCGCACCAGGTCCCGAAAGTGCGGGTTGAGTTCGGGGGCGCCGCCGGTGAGGTCGACCGTCTCGACGCCGGGGCTCGCCGCCAGCACCTCGAGCACGCGCGCGGCGGTGCGTCCGTCCATCGCCTCGGTGCGGGTGGGACCGGCTTCGACGTGACAGTGGTGACAGGCCTGGTTGCAGCGTTTGCCGACGTTGACCTGGAGCGTGCGCGCCGGGCCGCGGCGCAGCGGGGAAAGGGCGCGTTTTGCGAGCTCGTCGTCGAAGCAGGCCGTCGCGGCGGACATCTCGCGGGCAACGTAGCAAGCCGCGCGGGTCTGGGGGGAGCGCGGCCCGGGTGGTACCGTGCCGAGCCGATGGACGCCGAGAGTCCTCATCTGGTCTTTGCCGTCGCGCTCGGCGCCGGTGTCTGCGGCCACATGGTCGCCCGCCACCTCCGCATCCCGTCGATCGTTCCGCTGATCGCGATCGGCATCGTGATCGGCCCCGACCTGCTCCACTGGATCGACCCCCGCGCCCTCGGAGAAGGGCTCTTCGGGATCGTCGAGCTCGGGGTCGCGATCATCCTCTTCGAGGGCGGGATGAACCTCGACCTGGCCCGTCTGCGACGCGAGGGCGGGCCGATCCGCAACCTCGTGACGGTGGGCGCCCTGGTGACCGCCACCGGGGCCGCGGTGGCAGCCCACGCGCTGATGGGCTGGTCCTGGGAGCTCTCGATCATCTTCGGCACCCTGGTGATCGTCACCGGCCCGACGGTGATCGGCCCGCTCCTGCGCAACACGCCGGTGCGCCCGCGGCTCGCCACGGTGCTCGAAGCCGAAGGCGTCCTGATCGACCCGATCGGCGCGATCATCGCGGCGGTGACCCTGCAGGTGGTCGTGGGTGCGCACACGTCGCTCTCGCCCGGCTTGCAGGGGCTCCTCCTGCGTCTGGGATTCGGTGCGGCGGCGGGTCTCGTGTTCGGCTTCGCGCTGGCGGGTCTGCTGCGCTGGCGCCGGGTGGTGCCCGAAGGGCTCGAGAACATCGCGAGTCTCGGCGGCGCCCTGGTGCTCTTCGCCGGCTGCAACGCGCTGGTGTCGGAGACCGGGATCCTCGCCGTCGTCGTCGCGGGGACCGTGGTGGGGAACGTCCGCACCCGGGTGAGCCGGGACCTGCGCGAATTCCAGGAGCAGCTCACGATCGGAATGATCGGACTGCTCTTCGTGCTGCTCGCGGCGGACGTGCGTCTCGACGACCTCTTCGACCTCGGGGGTGCCGGCGTGGCCACGGTGGTCGCCCTGATTCTCGTCGTGCGCCCCCTGAACGTCTGGGTCTCGACGCTCTCCTCCGAGCTCGAGCTCCGCGAACGCGCGTTTCTCTCCTGGATCGCGCCCCGGGGCATCGTCGCCGCCGCGGTCGCCTCCCTCTTCGCGGCGGTGATGGACAGCGCGGGGATGTCCGGCGGGGCCGAGCTGCGGGCGCTGGTCTTTCTGACGATCGCCGTGACGGTGCTGCTCCAGGGGATCTCCGCCGGCTTCGTGGCCCGGCTGCTCGGGGTGCGGGCGCCGGGGCGAGACGGTGTCGCGATCCTCGGGGCCGACGAGCTGGCCCTCGCCGTGGGCGATGTGCTCGCCGCGTCGGGCGCCCGGGTGGTCTTCTTCGACTCGAACCCGGCACACATCCGCGCCGCCGAAGAGCGGGGCTTCCAGGCGATCTACGGCAACGCCCTCGAAGAGCGCACCCTGTCCCGGGCGCGGCTCGAGAACATGTACGCGGCGCTCGGACTCACCCCCAACGACGAGATCAACGGCATCTTCGCCCGCGAAGCCGCCGAGGAGTTCTCGGTGCCCGAGACCTACGTGGCGATCAACCGCCGGGCCACGCGCTACACCGAGAGCCGGCTCGAGCGACAGGGGAGCTACACGCTCTTCGACCGGCCCAAGGACGTCGAGCGCTGGTCGGTGCGGATCCGTCAAGAGGTCACCGCGTTGCACCGCTACGTCTTCCAGGGCGACGCGAGCCCGCCTCCGGAAGCGGACACCGAGACCAACGGCGCGCTCGGAGGCCTCAACACCGACCCCTACATCCTCCTCGCCACCGAACGGGGGGAGCGCTGCCGACCGATGCGCGTCGGGTTCGAGCCGCGCGAGGGCGACGTCGCGTTCGTGCTCGTGTTCGAGCCCGAGATCGAGGACGCCGACGACGCCCTGGCCGCCGCCGGCTGGATGCGGCTGCGCACGGGCGCGGCCTAGGCGTCGCGGTGAGCGCAGGGCCGGGCGGCGACGGGGCGAGCCGCGACCCGCTCGCGCGTTGGGTCGCCCATCTGCGCCGTGAGGCCGACCCCGACGGCGTGACCCGCTTCGAGGCGCCCGGAGGCCGCCGTCGGCTCTTCGGCGGGATGGTCGCCGCCCAGGCGGCCTTCGCCGCGGCGCGCACCGCGCCGGGTCGTCTCCACTCGCTCCACGGCTACTTCGTGCGCCCGGGTCGCCCGGGGTCGCCGCTCTCGATCGAGGTCGAAGTGCTGCGCGACGGCCGCGGCTTCGCCCAGCGCCGCGCCCGGGTGGTGCAGCGCGAGGCGCCGATCTTCGAGCTCCTCGCGAGCTTCTCCCGCGACGAGAGCGGCCCCGGTCACGACCGGGAGGACGCCGCCGCGCCCCTCGATTTCGCGGCCGTGCCCGCGCCCGAGACGCTGCCCGATTGGGAGGACGCGCGTCCCCGCCCGCCCGGCGAGCCGCCGCGTCGCCGCGACGCCGTCGAGGTACGTGTCTGCGACCCGGAGGACGATCAGCCCGGCGCCACCGCCCCGCCCACCCGGCGGGTCTGGATCCGTCCCCGGGGCGCGCTTCCCGACGACCCCGCCCTGCACGCCGCCGCCCTGGTCTACGCCAGCGACCGCTCCCTGCTGCGCACCGGAGCCCGGCTTCACCTCGACATGACCCGCCGGCTTCCCGCGAGCCTCGACCACTCGGTGTGGCTCCACCGCCCCCCTCGCTTCGACGACTGGCTGCTCTTCGCGAGCGAGTCGCCGATCGCGACGGGAGGCCGCGTCTGGGTGCAGGGCCGTATGCTCGACCGCCGCGGGGTGCGCGTCGCCACCGTCGCCCAGGAAGGCCTCGTGCCCCGCGGATCCGGCGCCGACGCCACGCGTTCCGGTTGAGAGACGCGCGACGCCGGTCGTCTAGAACTCGGCGTTGCCCGGGGTGCGCGGGAAGGGGATGACGTCGCGGATGTTGGCCATTCCGGTGGCGAACTGCACGAGACGTTCGAAGCCGAGCCCGAATCCGGCGTGGGGGACGCTGCCGTGGCGGCGCAGGTCGAGGTACCACCAGTACTCGCTCTCCGGGAGTCCTTGCTCCTGGAGTCGCGTCTCGAGGATGGGGAGCCGGTGTTCGCGCTGCGAGCCGCCGATGATCTCGCCCACCCGCGGGACCAGGACGTCCATGGCGCGCACGGTGCGCTCGTCGTCGTTGAGATACATGTAGAAGGGCTTGATGCCGCGCGGGTAGTCGGTGACCACGAGGGGGCGCCCCACGTGCTCTTCGGTGAGGAAGCGCTCGTGCTCGCTCTGGAGGTCGGCGCCCCACTGCACGGGAAACTCGAAGTCGCGGCCGCTGGCCTCGAGGATCTTCACCGCCTCGGTGTAGGTCATGCGCTCGAAGGGCTCGCGGATGACGTGCTCGAGGGTGTCGATGGCGCTCTTCTCGACGCGCAGCGCGAAGAACTCCATGTCGTCGCGACAGTGCTCGAGAAGATCGCCGCACACCGATTTCAAGAAGGCCTCGGCGAGCGCGACGTTTCCGTCGAGGTCGAGGAAAGCGACCTCGGGTTCGATCATCCAGAACTCGGCCAGGTGGCGGCTGGTGTTCGAGTTCTCGGCCCGAAAGGTCGGGCCAAAGGTGTAGACCCGGGACAGCGCCGCCGCGCCGATCTCGGCCTCGAGCTGGCCGGAGACCGTGAGATAGGCCGGGCGACCGAAGAAGTCCGCGGCCGCCGCGTCCGGGTCGGCCGATGCGCCCTCGAGGGTCGTCACCCGGAACATCTCGCCGGCGCCTTCGGCGTCGGATGCGGTGATCACCGGGGTGTGGAGCTCGACGAAGCCCTCGCCCTGGAAGAAGCGGTGGATCGCCTGGGAGGCGGCGTTGCGCACCCGCATGACGGCGCCCAGGCTGTTGGTGCGCATCCGCAGGTGGGCGATCTCGCGGAGGAACTCGAAGGTGTGGCGTTTCTTCTGCAGCGGATAGTCGTCGCCCACGCCCCCCACCTGCTCGACCCGGCGCGCCGCGACCTCGACCCGTTGGCCCTTGCCCGGCGACTCGATCAGCTCCCCTTCGACGCGCAGCGCCGCGCCGGTGCGCAGGGCGCGCACCTCGTCTTCGAAGTTCGCGAGGTCGGGCTCGGCGATCACCTGGATCCCCGCCACGCTCGAGCCGTCGCTCACCTCGATGAAGGACATCTCTTTGGCGTGACGCGCCGTCTTCACCCAGCCGTCGATCTCGACGACGCCCCCGGGCTCTCGGCGCAACAGGTCGGCGACGCGTGCGCGCTTCATTACGGTGTCGGTGCTCCTTCGGCGAACGTGTACCGGGTGAAGAAGGGATAGTCGCCCAGGCGGGCCTCGATGTGGCGACGCAGCGACACGGGCCAGGCGATCTCCTCGCGCGTCTGCTGGGGACGCTCCCAGACGATCTTGGCGCAGGCGTCGAGATAGTCCTCCGGCGCCTCGACGTCGAGAAAGCGACACAGCGCCGCGAGGGTGTCCCGCGGCGCCGCGATCAGGTCTTCGTGGTGGAGGTCGCAACGCGGGTGGGTCCCCGGCAGCCGCGCCACGCCCTCCGCCATACCGAAGTAGTGCTCGGTGAGCTCGTCGAGCGCCCGGTGGGGCGAGGCCAACGCCATGCGGGCGATGCTGTCGAAGGGGTTGCGCACCACGTGGACCAGACGCAGCGGCACCGCCACCCGGGCGGCGAGCTGCTCGAGACGCTCGGGACGGGCGGCGAGCTTGCGCGCGGTGGTGCCGCCGCGTTTGTCCCCGGCCACGCGCAGCCGACGCACCCGGCCCTGCCACATCCCGGGCACGGCGTAGCGATAGCCGGTCTGGACGCGGCCGGTCTCGGCCTGGTGCGCGGCGTTGTCGAGAATCAGCGCCACGAGCTGCTCCCGCGAGAAGCCGTAACGGACGTAGCGCAGCGCGTGGAGCTCGTGGGCGATCGCGACGTCGGGATGGGCGTCGAGGAGCGACCCCACCAGGCTGTGGCCGCTGCGCGGATAGCCCACGAAGAGACAGAAGCGCTCGAGCTCGGCGAACCGCGGGGCCTCGGCCCGGGCGCGTCGCCACGAGCGCAGGTAGGCCGCCGGGAGCGCCCCCTTGCGCCGGAGCGAGCGCCCCTTTCTGCGGACGAAACGGCCGAACCCCACGGCCGCAGAATAGCCCTGGGGCCGCGCCGCGGACGAGCGTGGCCCTGGCGCACCGAGGCCTGGACGACAGCGCCCGGTCCCCGGAGTACCATCCGGACGCTCCGCCGACCGGGGGGTGGGTGGAGCGCGCGGAGCGCATGCATCATGGCCGGTCTTCACCGCTACGGATCCTACGTCCCCTACTACCGCATCACGCGCGCGGCCCTGGGCGGCGGCCGCGGCGAGCGCGCCATCGCGAGCTTCGACGAGGACGCGGTGTCGATGGGGGTGGAGGCCGCCCGCGAGGCACTCCGCGGCGGCGCCGCCGTCGCGGTGGACACGCTCCTCTACGCGAGCACCAGCCCGGCCTACGCCGAGAAGCTCGACGCCGGCATCGTCCACGCCGCCGCCGATCTGGCACCGTCGGTGAACGCTTTCGACCTCGGCGGCAGCACCCGCGCTGGGGTGAGTGCCCTGCTCGCGGCGTTCGACCTGGCGGCCGCCGGGCGCACCGCGCTCGTGGTGATGAGCGACGTCGTGATCGGCGCTCCGGAGGGCGCCCGAGAGCGCGAGGCCGGCGACGCCGCGGCGGCCTTCCTGTTCGGGCCGGACGACGGGGCCGCCCTCGAGCTGCGCGCCCGTGCCT
>JANQRO010000393.1 GCA_028284525.1 Myxococcota bacterium
GCCGGCGCTGCCGATCAGGAAGCCGCCCCCCCAGCACGCCGCGGCCACGGGACCGACGGTGCGCGGGCCCACCCGCTCGAGCCAGCGCCCCCCAAACGCCGCCGCCAGGCCGAGGCTCACGATCGCCACCGTGAAGATCCACACCACCTGGGAGAGCGCCCAGTCCCCCGAGGCGCTGCCCACGACCCCGAGGCTCTTCACCAGCGGTGGATTGAAGATGCTCCAGGCGTACACCGAGCCGATGCAGAGGTGGATCGCCACCGAGGCCGGCGGGACCAGCCAGCGGTTGAAGCCCGGGGGCGCTTCGATGCGCTCCTTCGAGAAGAACCCACTCACGGCGCGTCGCCCGGTCCGCTCACTCGGCCGCGTACACCCGCTCGCCCGCGAGGAAGGTCATCAGCACCCGGGTGCGGTGGAGGTCGGTGGCCTCGGCCTCGTAGGGGTTCTGGTCGACGACGACGAGGTCGGCGAGGTAGCCCGGCGCGACGGCACCGAGCTCGTCCTCGCGGCCGCGTTGCCGCGCGGCGCTCTTGGTGAACAGGTCGATCGCCTCGGCGACGGTGATCGCCTCCGCCTTGCCAAAGCTCGTCTCGCTGCCGCCCGGTGCCTCCCGGGTCACGAGGGTCTCGATCGCGGGCCACGGGTTCACCGAGGGGACCACCGCCCAGTCCGAGCCGGCGATCACCAGCGCGCCCGAATCGATCGCCTCGCGCATCGGCCAGACCCGGCGGATCCGCGCTTCGCCGACCGCCCGGGTGATGTCGTCGTTGATCGGCGTCGGCGCCCACAGGTAGGGTGAGAGCTCGAAGGTCGCGCGCATCGGCGCCGCACGGGGAATGTCGTCCTCGGCGATGAAGGTGCAGTGGCCGACGTTGTGGCGCGGCCCGTCGGGTCCGTTGGCGGCGCGGGCTGCGGCGATCGCGTCGAGACCCGCGCGCACCGCGGCGTCGCCCGCGGCGTGGAACTTCACGGTGAGCCCTTCGCGGTCGAAGCGCGTCACCGCCTCGTCGAGGGCCTCCTGGTCGACGAGGAGCATGCCGTAGCGGCTCGCGCGGTCGCTGCGGCCCGGCAGCTCCTGGGCGTAGGGCTCGAGCATCGCCGCGGTGTGGCTGTCGGTGGGGACGCCGTCGAGAAAGATCTTCACGCAGTCGAAGCGCACGAGATCGGATTCGTACTGGGCGCGCTTCTCGATGAGGGCGTCGGTGGTCGGGTCGTCGGGCCGCCACTGCACACAGACCCGGACGCGCTGGCGGATCTCCCCCGCCGCGGCCAGCTCCGGGTAGAGCGCCGCCTCGCGCAGGGCCCCTCCCACGAAGCCGTTGGCGGCCTCGGTGTACGCCGTGATGCCGTAGGAGAGCATCGTGCGCTGGGCCCACGCGAGGGACTCCCGCAGCACCGTGTCGCTCGGCGGGGGGACGTGGTCGCGCACCAGGGCGATCGCCGACTCCCGCAGCACCCCGGTGGGCTCCCCGGTCGCGTCGCGTTCGACGATGCCGCCCTCGGGATCCGGCGTCTTCACGTCGACCCCCGCGAGGGCCAGCGCCTTCGAGTTGGCCCAGGCGCTGTGCCCGCTGGTGTCGTTCAAGAGCACCGGCGTCTCCGGGGCGACCGCGTCGAGCACCGAGCGATGGGGGACCCGGCCGGGCGCTGCGGCGTCCCACTGTCCTCCGGTGACCCACTCCTCCC
>JANQRO010000417.1 GCA_028284525.1 Myxococcota bacterium
CTCGACCCCGAAGCGGGTCTGCTCGAAGCCCTGGCCCAGGACGGCGACGTCCGCGAGCAGGTGCTCCTCGACGCGGTGGGCGCCGCGCTCGGCCTCGAGGTGCACGTCGGGATCGATCCGGAGGCGGTCGACGCGGAGCTCACCGACCTCGTACCGATCTCCTTCGCCAAACAGCACGGTCTGCTCCCGCTGACCCTCGAGCACGGCGTCCTGCGGGTCGCGGTGTCCGATCCGACCGCCAGCGAGCCCCTCGACGACCTCCGGCTGCTCTTCGAGGGCTGCGAGATCCGTCCCGAGCTCGGCAGCCGACGCGAGATCGTCGCGGCGATCAACCGGGTCTACGACCGCGGGCAGACCACCGCCGAGGAGCTCGCCGCCGACGCGTCCTTCGACCTGAGCGAGCTCGCCAGCGAGATCAGCCACGAGCCCCAGGACCTCCTCGACGCCGCCGACGACGCGCCGATCGTCCGACTGGTGAACTCGCTGCTGCAGCAGGCGGTGAAGGAACGCGCGAGCGACGTCCACCTCGAGCCCTTCGAGAGCGGCGTGCGGGTCCGCTTCCGCATCGACGACATCCTCTACGAGCCCGTCAGCGCGCTGCCGCGCTCGATCCAGTCGGCGATCGTCTCGCGCGTCAAGATCATGGGCGGTCTCAACATCGCCGAGAAGCGTCTTCCCCAGGACGGACGCATCCGACTCAAGATCGCCGGGCGCGACTACGACGTCCGGCTCTCGACGGTACCCGTCGCGCACGGCGAGCGTGTGGTGATGCGTCTGCTACCGCGCTCCTCCGAGCGTCTCGATCTCGAGCGCATCGGGTTCACCACCGAGCAACGCGCGACCATCGAGCGGCTCATCACGCGACCCAATGGCATCGTGCTCGTCACGGGCCCCACCGGGAGCGGGAAGACCACGACCCTCTACGCCGCGCTCTCGCAGATCAACACCCTCGACAAGAACATCATCACCATCGAGGACCCGGTGGAGATCCAGCTCGAGGGCGTGGGCCAGATCGAAGTGAACCCCAAGGTCGGGCTCACCTTCGCCAGCGGGCTGCGCTCGGTCCTGCGACAGGATCCGAACGTGGTGCTCGTCGGGGAGATCCGCGACCTCGAGACGGCGGAGATCGCGATCCAGGCCTCGCTCACCGGCCACCTCGTCTTCTCGACCCTCCACACCAACGACGCGCCGAGCGCGATCACCCGGTTGGTGGACATGGGGGTCGAGCGTTTCCTGGTCGCCTCGTCCCTCGTCGCGGTCCTCGCCCAGCGTCTCGTCCGCATGCTCTGCCGGCAGTGCCGGGAGCTCTATCGGCCGAAGGAAGAGGAGCTGCTCGAGATCGGGATCGACCGCCCCGGCGCGGCCCTCGAGGCCTACCGGCCCGTCGGTTGCGAGGCCTGCAACCACACCGGCTACCGCGGGCGCCTCGGGATCTTCGAGCTGATGTTGGTCGACGACGACGTCCGCGAGCTGATCAATCAGAACGTGGACGCCAAGACCATCAAACGCCAGGCGGTGCAGAACGGGTTGGTGACCCTCCGCGGGGACGGCGCGCGCAAGGTGCTCGAAGGTGTGACGTCGATCGCCGAAGTGCTTCGCGCCACCGAGGAAGAAGGTGTCGTCGCGGAAGTCTGAGACGCGGGGCTGACCGATGCCGGTCTACGCCTTCAAAGGCGTCAACGAAGCCGGCCGCTCGACCCGCGGCTTCGTCGACGCCGAGAGCGCGCGGGCGGCGCGGGTGAAGCTGCGCCGCGACGGCGTGTTCCTGACCGAGCTCGCCGAGAACAGTGGGGCCGCCGCGGCCGTCGACCCCGGGAGCGAGCGGGGCTCGCGACGCATCCAGCTTCCGACGCTGCGTCGGGTTCCGCCGCTGGAGCTCGCCCTGGCCACCCGACAGCTGGCCACCCTGCTCGGCGCGGGGGTTCCGCTGCTCTCCGCGCTCTCCGCGCTCACCGAACAGGTCGAGCACGCCCACCTGAAGAGCGTCCTCGGCGGGGTTCGCGATCGTGTGAACCAGGGCGCCTCGTTCGCCGACTCGCTCGCGGGGAGCGGCGCCTTCCCCGACCTCTACATCGCCCTGACCCGCGCCGGCGAGGCCGGCGGCGCCCTCGAGCAGGTGCTCGCGCGGCTTGCCGACTACCTCGAGGGCCAGGTGCGTCTGCGCAACCGGGTGGTGTCGATCATGATCTACCCGGCGCTCATGTTTGCCTTTGCCTGTGTCGTGGTGGCGATCCTGGTGACCGTCGTCCTGCCCCAGATCACCACGCTCCTCGAGAGCCTGAACGCCGAGCTCCCCACCGCCACCCGGGCCATCATCGCGATGTCCTACTTCGCGAGAGACTGGTGGTGGGCGGTGCTCGCCGCCCTCGCGGCGCTGGGCTTCGGCGTGCGGACCTTCATCGCCACCGAGGCGGGTCGCACCGGCTTCGACCGGCTGAAGCTTCGTCTCCCCGTCGTCGGCCGCACCGTCCGGCTCCTCGCGATCGCGCGCTTTACCCGAACGCTCTCGACCCTGCTCTCGGGGGGACTCCCGATCGTGCGGGCCCTCGAGATCTCCAAGCACGTGAGCAACAACCGGATCCTCGCCCGCGCGATCGATGCCGCGCGGGAAAGCGTCACGGAGGGCGCGCCCTTGGCGCGTCCCCTGCGTGCCAGTGGAGAGTTTCCGCCGGTCGTGATCCACATGATCGAGGTCGGCGAGCAGAGTGGCGAGCTCGAGACGATGCTCGAGCGCGTCGCCCACAGCTACGAGGAGCAGGTCGAGACGGCGGTGACCCGGCTTACAGCGCTTCTCGAACCGATCCTTATCCTTCTCATGGTGGCCATCGTGGTGTTCATCATCGCGGCCACCCTCCTGCCCCTCCTGCAAGTCACCTCCTCTCTAGGAGCCTGAGGTTCAGCATGCGACGACAACGACCCCTCTCCGATCGCGCGCGCCACGCCGCGGCCTTCACCCTGGTCGAGATCATGGCCGTGGTGCTGATCATCGCGCTGCTCGGCACCCTGGTCGGCACGGCCGTGGTCGGCCAGATCGACAAGGCGCGGATCACGACGGCGAAGACACAGATCAAACAGCTCGAAGCGGCCCTCGAGTTCTACCAGATGGACAACGGGCGCTACCCCACCAGCGAGCAGGGCCTCGAGGCGTTGGTGCGCGAGCCGACGATCGAGCCCCTCGCGACCGACTACCGACCCGAGGGGTATCTGAAAGGCGGCGCGGTGCCCTCCGATCCGTGGAAAGAGGACTACCACTACGAGTCGCCGGGTACCAACAACCCCCACTCCTTCGACCTCTGGACCTACGGCAAGGACCGGCAGGCCGGCGGAGACGGTACGTCCGCGGACGTCGGCAATTGGGCGAGCGACGAGAGCTAGGCGCCGACACCGGGGCGGCCCGCCGCGCGCGCGGCGCGTTCTCACTCATCGAGCTGATGGCGGTGGTGACGCTCT
>JANQRO010000437.1 GCA_028284525.1 Myxococcota bacterium
GGAGCGGGGGGCGGCGCCCGCCACTTCCTCCACGCCGCCTCGCTCGAGATCGCGCGTCTCGCGCTGCGGGCCGAGAGCCCCGACCCGGAGGATTTTCGCCGCCGTCTCGAAGCGTCGATCGGGGTGCCCGCCGAGCGGGCGGGTTCGCGCTAGCGCTCGGTGGTCTCGAACGGCGGGTTCGCGCTAGCGCTCGGTGGCCTCGAACGGCGGGTTCGCGCTAGCGCTCGGTGGCCTCGAGCTGGCGGTCGACCCGGCTCTCGCCGGCGCGGTAGGCGTCGTCGATGGCGCCGGCGGCGCGCTGGGTCACGGGGGCCGGGTCCTGGCTGTCGTCGACGAGCCCGGTCTTGGCCAGCAGGCCGCCGAAGGCACCGGCGCTGCCGTGGTTCATCACCTCGAGACCCACCCAGACGCCGAGAACGATGAGGAGAATTCCGAAGACTTTGGCCATGATCCCACCTGTGCGCGGTGACCCGGCGCGAGACCGGGCTCGCCCAGTGGATCGACCGAACCGGGACGGAGCTTGACGCGGCGACATGAGCCAGACCCTGCCTTCGAAGTGGTGTCCCGAGTGCCGGGACGAGTTCGTCCACGCGATGACGCGGTGTCCCGAGTGCGATGTCGATCTGGTCGCCGAGCTGGCCCAGAGCGGGGAGACCGGGGTCGCCGCCCAGGCGACCGGCTGGATCCAGGGCTGGGCCGAGGGGGTCGACAGGCGCGTCGAGGAGGCGCAGGCGGCGCGCAACGAGTGGAACGAGGCCGAGAGCTGCCCGGCGTGTCAGACCCCGATGAGTGCCGACGACGCCGAGTGCCCCGAATGCGGGCTGGTCTTCGTCGAGGCGGACGAGTAGCGGTCGGTGACGCGTGGAGCGGACGTCCGGCGTTCGCCCCGCTTGGGGGCGTCCGGGGGGCCGCCGCTCTTCAGGAACGCCTGGGCTAGCCCTGCTGGAGACGCATCGAGATCGCGCGCTCTTCCTCGGCCTCGGGAATCATGCCCTTGCGCTGGTAGATCACCGAGAGGCTGGTGTGGGCCAGCGCCTCGTCGGGCTCCAGCTCGACATAGCGTTTGGCGGCCTCGAGGGCGGCGTCGAGATCTCCGACCTTGGCGAGGGCCATCGCCAGCCCGTTCCACGCCATGGCCATCTCGGCGTTGATCTCGAGTGCCTGCCGGTAGGCGGCCACCGCCTCGTCGGCGCGGCCGGCGGCGTAGTGCTCGACACCTTCTTTGTAGCGGGCCCGTGCTTCCGACATCGGCGCAGTATTGCCCCCGCGTTGAAAGCGACAAGCACCTCGGTAGCTTTTCGGGGTGGACCCCCCCGAGACCCTGAGCCCGGTCGCCCGCGGCTGGTTCGCCGCGCACTTCGCCGCACCCACCGACGTGCAGCGCGAAGGCTGGGCGCGGATCGCCCGCGGCGAGCACGCGCTGCTGATCGCGCCCACCGGGAGCGGCAAGACCCTCGCCGCCTTCCTGTCCTGTATCGACCGACTCGGCGCCGAAGCGGTCGAGCGGGAGCCCGGGGTGCGCGTCCTCTACGTCTCCCCGCTGAAGGCGTTGGTCGTCGATATCGAGCGCAACCTGCGCGCCCCGCTGGTGGGCCTCGCGCGGACGGCGGAGAGCGCCGGGACCGCCTTCGCCCCGCCGCGGGTCGCGGTGCGCACGGGCGACACCCCCCAGCGCGAGCGCCGCGCCCAGACCCGCAACCCCGCCGAGATTCTCGTCACGACCCCCGAGTCGCTCTATCTGATCCTCGGCTCCGAGCAGCGCGAGACCCTGCGCAGCGTCGACACCATCATCGTCGACGAGATCCACGCCCTCGCCGCGACCAAACGCGGCGCGCACCTCGCGCTCTGTCTGGAGCGGGTGTGTGCCGACCTGACCGGGAGCGACGCCCAGCGCATCGGGCTCTCGGCGACCGCGCGGCCCCTCGACGAGATCGCGCGCTTCCTGGGTGGCGACCGTCCTGTGTCGATCGTCGACACCAGCACCCGCCCGGACCTCGACATCGAGATCCGCGTACCCGTCCCCGACATGACCCGGCCCGATCGGATTCCGCGCGAATCGCCGCCCGCTCCCGGCGACGCCGCAGAAGACGCCGCGACGGACGACGGCGGGGTCGCCTTCGCTGCGCCCGAGGGCTTGCTGCTCCGCGACCTCGCCGCCCGCGACGAGGCGGAGCAGGGCCAGAGTCTCTGGCCCGCGATCTATCCCGAGCTTCTGGCGGACATCCGGGCGCACCGCAGCACGATCGTCTTCACCAACAGTCGCGGTCTCTGCGAGCGCCTGGCCCAGCGGCTCAACGAGCTGGCCGACGAAGAGCTGGCCCGCGCACACCACGGCAGCATCTCCCACGACACCCGTCGCGAGATCGAGGACGCGCTCAAGACGGGCACCCTCCGCTGTATCGTCGCCACCAGCTCCCTCGAGCTCGGCATCGACATGGGCGCCGTCGATCTGGTGTTGATGGTCGAGTCGCCGGGCGCCGTCTCCCGCGGCCTCCAGCGCATCGGCCGCGCCGGACACCAGGTCGGCGAGGCGAGCCGCGGCCGGATCTACCCCAAGCACCGCAGCGACCTGCTCGAGGCGGCCGTGGTCGCCCGGCAGATGCGGGCCGGCGCCGTCGAGGCGATTCGCCTGCCCCACAATCCCCTCGATGTCCTGGCCCAACAGGTGGTGGCGATGGTGTCCCTGCGACCCTGGAGCGTCGACGAGATCGACGCGCTGGTGCGGCGCTGCGCCAACTACCGGGACCTCTCTCGCGAGGTCCTGCTCGGCGTCCTCGAGATGCTCGCGGGTCGCTACCCCTCGACGGACTTCTCCGAGCTGCGCCCGCGCATCCACTGGGACCGCGAGCGCGACCGGCTGGAAGCGCGACGCGGAGCGAAACAGCTCGCCCTGCTCTCTGGCGGAACGATTCCCGACCGCGGTCTCTACGCCGTGCACCTCGGTCCCGAGGGGCCGCGGGTCGGCGAGCTCGACGAGGAGATGGTGCACGAGAGCCGCGCCGGGGAGACGATCACCCTGGGCGCGAGTACCTGGCGCATCGTCGAGATCACCCGCGATCGGGTGATCGTCGCTCCGGCGCCCGGGGAGATCGGAAAGCTCCCCTTCTGGCGGGGCGAGGGGCCGGGTCGCCCGCTCGAGCTGGGTCGCGCCCTCGGGCGCTTCACCCGCGAGCTCCTCGAGGAGAGCGGAGCCCGGGAGCCCGCGGGTCTGGGCGACGCGCGCAACCGCGCCGAGCGGTGGCTGCGCGACGCCGCCGACCTCGACGAGTGGGCGGCGCGCAACCTCGTCGACTACCTGGTGGAGCAGATCGACGCGACCGGCGCGCTCCCCGACGACCGCACCATCGTGGTCGAGCGCTTTCGCGACGAGCTCGGCGATTGGCGGATCTGTCTGATGACCCCCTTTGGCTCGCGGCTCCACGCGCCGTGGGCCCTGGCGATCGAGGCACGGCTCTCCCAGAGCGCGGGCTATCAGGTGCAGACGCTGTGGAGCGACGACGGCATCGTGCTGCGCTTTGCCGACGCCGAAGAGCTGCCGCCGATGGAGGTGTTGCTGCCCGAGGCCGAGGAGGTGGAGGAGCTGGTGGTGGGGCAGCTCGCGAACTCCGCGCTCTTCGCCGGCCAGTTCCGCGAGAACGCGGCCCGGGCGCTCCTGCTGCCACGCCGGCGGCCGGGGAGTCGCACCCCGCTCTGGAGCCAGCGGCTACGCGCCCAGAACCTGCTCGCCGTCGCCCGGGAGTTCCCGTCCTTCCCGATGATGCTCGAGACCTACCGCGCTTGTCTGCAGGACGTGTTCGACCTCCCCGGCCTGCGCGAGGTGCTCGAGGGGATCCGTCGCCGCGAGATCCGGGTGCGAGAAGCCGAGACGCGTTCGGCCTCGCCCTTTGCCGCCTCTCTGGTGTTCGCGTACACGGCGGTCTACCTCTACCAGGGCGACACGCCGGTGGCGGAGCGCCGCGCCCAGGCGCTCACCCTCGACCGCAACATGCTGCGCGACCTCCTGGGCACCGAGGAGCTGCGCGACCTCCTCGACGCCGACGTGATCGCGGAGACCGAGGCCGAGCTCCAGGGTCTCGCCCCCGAGTACCGGGCGCGTCACGCCGACGCGCTCCACGACCTGCTGCGTCGGGTGGGCGACCTCGACGAGGACGAGATCGCGGAGCGCTGCGAGGGCGACGCCGCGAGCTGGCTCGAGTCCCTCGCGGCGGTACGGCGGGTCGTCGAGATCTCGATCCGCGGCACGCGCCGCCGCATCGCCGCCGAAGACGCCGGGCTCTACCGCGACGCGTTGGGGGTCGCGCTCCCGGTCGGGGTTCCCGATGTGTTCCTCGAGGCCGGCGCCGAGCCCCTCCACCAGCTCGTCGGTCGCTACGCGCGCACCCACGGCCCCTTTCTGGGCCGCGACCTGGCCGAGCGTCTCGGGCTGGTCCCCGCCCAGGTGGCTCCGGTCCTCGACGCCCTCGCCGCGCGGGGAAAACTCCAGTCCGGCGACTTCCACCCCGCCGGCATCGAGCGCGAGTGGTGCGACCCCGAGGTCCTGCGGCGCTTGCGCCGGCGCACCCTCGCCAAGCTGCGGGGCGAGGTGGCGCCGGTGGAGTCGCGCACCCTCGCCCGATTCCTCCCGCGCTGGCACGGGATCCCCGCCGCCGCGGGTGGCGGCGGCGAGGCCCGGCTGCGCGAGGCGCTGGAGCAGCTGGAGGGGGTGCCGCTGCCCTTCTCGGAACTCGAGCGCGCCGTGCTGCCCGCGCGGGTCGCCGGCTACGATCCGCGGATGCTCGACGAGCTGGGCGCCCTCGGACAGTTCGTGTGGGTGGGACGCGGCGCGCTGGGAGAGCGCGACGGTCGCATCGCGATCTACCGGCGCGAGCGCTTCGCGCAGCTCACCCATCCCCTGGTGCAGCGGGAGCCGACCCCCGACGACGCCGCGCCCGAGCGCGGTCCGGTCCACGAGGCACTGCTCGCACACCTGGGGGCGCGGGGGGCTTCCTTCTTCAGCGAGATCCGTGACGCCGCCGCGGGGGCCTCGGTCGCGGAGGTGCTCGACGCGCTCTGGGACCTCGTCTGGCAGGGCGAGCTCACCAACGACACCTTCGCCCCGTTGCGCGCCCTGGCCGAGCGCCGCGATCCGCGCTCGCGACGACGCGCGCCCAGCGCGGCGGCCGGGCGCTGGTCGCGCGTCGAGAGCCTGCGGGGAAGCGCCGAGCAGCACGCCACGGCGAGCGCGCACGCCCTCGCCCTCACGCTCCTGGAGCGCTACGGCGTCGTGAGTCGCGAGGTGATGCGGCTCGAGGGCCTGCCAGGCGGGATGAGTGCGGTCTATCCGATCTTGCGGGAGATGGAGGAGGCGGGGAAGGTGCGCCGCGGCCACTTCGTCGACGCGCTCGAGGGCGCCCAGTTCGCCTTCGCCGGGGCGGTCGACCGGCTGCGCGCCGAGCGCAACGCCGACCCCGAGGAGCCGCTGCTGCTGGCGAGCGTCGATCCCGCCCAGCCCTACGGCGCCCTCCTCCCCTGGCCGCCGACCTGCACCGAGGCGGGAAAACCCCGACGGGCGGTGGGCGCCTCGGTGGTGCTGGTCGACGGACGGGCCGTACTCTTCGTCGACCGCGGGGGGAATCGGGTGTTGCGCTTCGCGCTCGACGACGGCGAGCCCGAGCGAGAGCTGCTGGCGCGGGCGGCCGCGAGCCTCGGCGCGCGCTTCGTCGGCCCCAAGGCGCGTTCGGGTCGGTCGCTGCGGATCGAGTGGATCGACGACCTCCCCGCCGACGCGTCGCCGCACCGCGACGTCTTTCTCGCCGCCGGCTTCCGAGCGGAGTACAAGGCGCTGGTCTTCGACCGCTACGGCCGCGGCGACCCGCGTCCCGCCCTGCACTGAGGACGCGATGCCCGAGGGCGACACGATCCACCGACTCGCGCGAGCGCTCTCCCCGATCTGGGTCGGTGCACGGGTCGAACGGTTGTGGCTGCGCGAGCACGGCGAGGTGGAGACGCTGCGGGGGGCTCGGGTGCACGAGGTGAGCGCGCTGGGCAAACACCTGCTCGTCGGCCTTCTGGGGGAGCGCGAAGCGTGGGTGCTGCACACCCACCTGGGAATGCCCGGGCGCTGGCACCCCGCGAGCGAGGGCGCCCCGTGGCGACAACGCGAGGTCCCGGCGGTCGAGCTCGCCGTCGCGGGCGACGTTCCCCCCTGGCGTTGCACCCGGCCGGCGACCTGCGAGCTGCTGCGTCGACGCGCGCTGCGCCTGCATCCCGAACTGCTCCGCCTGGGCCCGGACCTGCTGGCACCGCCGGTGCCCCTCGACGCGGTCTTGCGCCGGGCGCGGCGTTCGCCGAACGCCCTCGCGGCCGAGCTGCTCCTCGACCAACGCGTCGCCTGTGGGCTCGGCAACGTCTACAAGAACGAGCTGCTCTTTCTGTTCGGCGTGCACCCGCGCACCGCCGTCGCGGCGCTCGCGGACGACGAGATCACCGCGCTCTTCCGCCGCGGCGCCGAGCTCCTCGCCGCGAACCTGGGGCCCGGACGCCGCCGTACCCGCGGGCTCGGGGACGCCGCGCCACGCGGCCCCCGCTTCTGGGTCTACGACCGCGCGGGCCGCCCGTGTCTGCGCTGCGGCGAGACGATCTGCCTCGAGCGGGTGGGCGATGCGGCGCGGGTGACCTACTGGTGCCCGCGTTGCCAGGCCGACGCGCGGACACGGGAGCGCAGAGCCCCGGACGCCCTTGCGGGCGCCGCGCCCGAGGGGCACTCATTGCACACGCGTCGCGTCGGGCGTCGGGTAGGAGGGCCACTGTGAGACGGGTTCGGGTGCTCTTGATCGTGCTGGCGGTGATCCTGGTCGGGGCGATGGCGCTGCGTGTCCTCGGCAAACCCGACGTGCCCGAGGGCGGCGCCCTGGTCGTCACTCTGCGCGGCGCCTTCCAAGAGACGGCGAGCGCGTCGCTCCCCGCCCAACTCCTCGGAGTCTCCGAAGCGTCGCTGCTCTCTGCGCTCTCAGAGCTCCGCAAGGCGGAGCGCGACCCACGCATCGCCCACGTGGTACTTCGGGTGCGTGATCTGCAGATCGGTTGGGCCAAGGCCCAGGAGCTCCGCGCCCAGATCCGCGCGCTGTCGGAAGCGGGCCGCCACCCGGTCGCCCACCTCGAGATCCCGGGCTTTGGGGGCAACCTCGCCTACTACGTCGCCTCGGCGGCGGACGCCGTCTACGTGACGCCGGGTAGCGGGGCCCCGCTTCTGGGTCTCGCCCAGGAGCACTACTTCCTGGGCGGGATGTGGTCGAAGCTCGGGATCGAGCTCGAGGTATTCCAGGCGGGGCGCTTCAAGAGCGCTGTGGAGAACCTCGCGGGCGAGACGATGAGCGAGGCCTACCGCGAGCAGGCGGAATCGCTGCTCGACTCGATCAACCACCAGTTCCTGGACGACATCGCCGCGAGTCGCTCCCTCGCTCGTGACGACGTCGAGACACTGCTCGCGGCCGCACCCTCGGAGCCCGCGGTGCTCGAGCGGCTCGGGGTGATCGACGGGGTCGCCACCGAAGCGGAGCTCTTCGAGATCCTCGGCGACCCGCCGCGTGTCACCGCCCAGACCTACTCCGCCGTGCGCGCCGAGGACGTCGGCTTCGACCCGCAGGCGAAGCTCGCGCTGGTCTACGCCAGCGGCGCGATCGTCTCGGGGACCGGGCGCAGCACCCGATCGGGGGACCCGGTGGTCGCGGCGGACACCGTCGTGGAGGCTCTCCAACAGGCCGCGGCCGACGCGGAGATCCGCGCCATCGTCCTGCGGGTCGACAGCCCGGGTGGGGCGCCGGGTCCCAGCGAGCTGATCTGGCGCGCAGTACGTCGCGCCCGGGAGGAGAAACCCGTGGTGGCGTCCTTCTCCGACTACGCCGCCTCGGGTGGCTATTACCTCGCCTCCGCCGCCGACGCGATCTTCGCGAGTCCCGGCAGCATCACCGGATCGATCGGCGTCTTTGCCGTGCGTCCCTCCCTGGGAGAGGTCTTCGAGCGTCTTGGCATCCACGCCGAGTCCAGCTCCCGGGCGCCCCATGCGGACATCCTCGCCCTGAGCCGCCCGCTCGGGAGCGACACCCAGGCCTGGCTCGCCGCCGACATCGCGGCGGTCTACAGCCGCTTCCTCGACCGCGTGGCCGAGGGCCGCGACACCGAGCGCGCTGCCATCGAGTCGGTGGCGAGCGGCCGGGTCTGGACCGGCGCCCAGGCCGTCGACCATGGTTTGGTGGACGGTCTCGGCGGTATGCGCACCGCTCTCGACGACGCCAAGCAGCGCGCCGGGCTGGCACCCGGGACCGACGCCGTGCTTCTGCTCTATCCGCCGCCCCAGCCCCTCGCCGACCAGATCCGCGAGGCCCTGGGCGCTCGCGTGGCCGACCCGCTTCCGCACCTCCCCGAAGTGGCTCGGCGCCCGCTGGAGCGTCTGCGGGGCTGGCTCGACGCGGCCGCGGCCCCCGGTCCCGCGCTCGTCGCGCCCTTCTGGGTGGAGATCCGCTAGGACGCCCCGATTCCCTCACGCCTTCGAGGAGAGAGGAGGTCGATGCAGCTGGAACGCGTGTTCGAGGTCGAGTGCACCCGGGAGACCGCCGCCGAGGCCCTGGCCTCCGACGGGATCCTCGTCGAGCTGTTCCCCGAGACCGAGACCCGCGTCGTCGAGCGTCGCGGCGATCGGCGCACCGTCGAGAGCCACTACCAGCTGCTCGGCAAGGCCGGCGTGGCGACCTTCCATTTCGACACGGCGCCCAACGGAGACCTCCATTTCCAGAAGGTCTGTGACGGGCGGGTCTGGAAGGAGCTCACGGGCAGCGTGCTGCTCGAAGCGAGCGGGAACCACACCACGATCATTCTCGAGCTCGAGGGCCGGACCAAGGCGCTGGTGCCGGAGCTGGCGATTCGCCAGCCCCTCCAGGAGCAGATCGAGCAGATGAGCGAGGCGCTTCGCCAGAAGCTCGGCCGGGCCGGCTGACCCGTTCGCGCCCGAACGCCCTCCCTTGTGCCCCACGGGATACAGGTCCGCCGGCGATTCGCCGATTCGACGCCTGCCCCGCGCGTCCAAGATGCGGGTCGCGAGGGCTCCGGCGGGCGGCAGCCGCCGGCGGCCCCATGGGCGGGCAACGCCGAGGGAGAGCGCAACCATTCCGAGCGCCGCGGGTTCAAGAGGGGTGGCAGACCCTCGTCTCGAGCCGGAGGACGACGACGTCCAGCTCATGCTCGCGCTGCGCGCGGGAGACGAGAGCGCGTTCGACACGCTCTTCGAGCGCTGGGCGGGGGCCCTGCTTCGCTATCTGGAGCGCATGGTGAAGAGTCGGGCCCAGGCGGAGGAGCTGATGCAGGAGACGTTCCTGCGGGTGTACCGCGCGCGCGAACGCTACGAGGCCCGGGCGCGTTTCTCGACCTGGCTCTTCACCATCGCCACCCGCATCGCGCTGAACGAGCTCCGCCGCCCCCGGCACCGAAGCCTCGACGCGGGGCCCGGCGAGTCCGAGTCCATCGCGGTCAACCGCGCCGCCGACCAGCCCGCCGTCGACGAGGTGGTCGACGCGCGCCGTCGGGGTGTCGAGGTGGAGCGCGCACTGCGCGATCTCCCCGAACGTCAGCGCGCCGCGCTCTGGCTCGCGTCCGTCGAGGGCATGCCCTACGCGGAGATCGCCGAAGCCCTCGAGGTGTCGGTGGCCTCGGTGAAATCCCTGGTCCACCGCGCCCGGGGTGCGCTGGCGCTGCGCACCCAGGGAGGGACGACGGCATGAGTGTGCGAGCCGAAGATCGCGCCCAGCTCTCGGCCTTTCTCGACGGCGAACTCGACGAGGCGACCGCCGCGCGGGTGCGCGCGCGGTTGGCCCGCGATGCCGACTACGCCCGCGCCCTCGAGGAGCTCGAGAGAGTGGACTCGGCGCTCCGCGCGATCCCGACCGCGTCGGTGAGCGCCGAGCTCGCCGGCCGCATGCGCGAGCGCCTCGCGGCCGAGGGCAGCACCGCCGAGGTGGTACCGCTGCGCCGTCCGCCCACCGCGCGCCGGCGTCGCTCGGGACCCTGGCTCTACGCCGCCGCGGCCCTCGCGGCGACCCTCGCCCTCGCGCTGCTCCTCCGGGGTCAGCTCGTCGAGACCCCCGAGCGCCCGATCGCCGAGCGATCGGTGACGGTGCCCCAGAGCGGGATGGAGGGAGTCGACCCCGCAGCGGAGCCCGAAGGGGTCGCGCCGCTCCCTCTGGAGGCATCGCCAACGGCGGAACGGGTCGCCGAGGGCGTCCGCCCGCGGGCACCTGCGGAGCCCGCCCCCGGCCCCGAACGCATCGCGGAGGTGCCGGCTCCCGCCCCGCGCGCCGGATCGACGGTGCCTACGCCCGACGCGCGCGCCGGATCGACGGTGCCTGCGCCCGACGCGTCGCCCGCGCCCGAGCGCGTGGCCGTCGCGCCCCAGCGCAGCGGGGCTCCTGCCCCCGAGGCAGGGGCCGAGCCGCCGGACGTCATCGCGGCGGCCACCGACGAAGAGCTCTTGCTCGTCCTGGGTCTCGAGGCCTACGGCGCGGACGCGAACGAATTGGAGGATCTCGCGATCATCGAGCAGCTCGAGCTCCTGGAGCTCCTCGAGCGGTTGGCTGCAGGCGAGCGCCGTGGGTAACCGGGGCCTCTTTCTTCTCGCCTGGCTGGCACTCTGGCTCGCCCCGGTGCTGGAGAGCGAAGCCCAGCGCGACCGCCGCCCCCGACCCGGACCGGGCGTCGTCCGCGATTTCGAGTCGGTGTCGCCGGAGCGACGGCGCGAGTCGCTGTCGCCGGAGCGACGACGCGAGATGCGGGAGCAGCTGCGTATGCCCCGAGAGGAGCGTCGCGAACGGATCCGCCGACACCTCGAGCGGATGGATCCCGAGACGCGCGAACGCGTTCGCGAGCGCCTCGAGCGACGACGCGAACGCCGTCGCGAACGCCGCGAGCGCTTCGAGCGGCTGCCCCGGGAAGAGCGCGAGCATCTGCGCGAGCGCTTGCGCGAGATGAGCCCGGAGGAGCGTCGCAGGGTGCGCCAGCGGCTGCGCGAGCTGCCGGCCGAGGAGCGCCGGGCGTTGCGACGGCGTCTCGAGGGGATCCGCGAGCTGCCGCCCGAGGAGCGTCGCGCGCTTCGCGAGCGCGTCGACCGACTTCTCGACGCCACGCCCGAAGAACGCGAGCGCATCGCCGACAACGCCGAGCTCTGGAACACGATGAGCGACGCCGAGCGCGAGGCGCTGCGCGAGCGCTGGCGTCGTTTCCAGGCGCTCCCTCCGGAAGAGCGTCAGCGCCTGCGTCGCGAGCTCATCGGTGACGCTCCCTAGCGACACCACACCCCGCGTCCGTCGACACCGCCGGCGCCGCGTCCGGGGAGACGCGTCCTAGCGACGCAACCCAGGGAGCCCGTCGAGGCTCTTGCGGTTCATCTCTGCCGCGTATTCGCGCACCCCATCCTCGCCCTTTCGCTCGGCCCACTTGGTGAGCTGGTCGCGGTCGCCTTCGTAGCGGTAGCGGGGAACGGCAAAGCCACACGAATCGGAGATCCGGTCGACCGACACGCGGATCAGCGAACGCACGTGCCGGTGGTCGGCGGGGAAACGATCGCGCAGCTCGTCGAAGCCCGGCTCTCCGGGCTCGAGGGCGACGCCGCGTCCGTGGAGCCGCACGATGTTCGGGTTGCCCTCGAAGGCGCAGAACATCAACACGATGCGTCCGTTCTCGCGCAGGTGCGCCACGGTCTCGATGCCGCTTCCGTGGAAGTCGAGATAGGCCACTTCGCGGGGTCCGAGGATGGCGAAGGTGTCGAGACCTTTGGGGGAGAGATTCACGAGTCCGCTCTCGGCGATCGGCGCGGTCGCCACGAAGAACATGTGCTGTGCCTCGATGAACGAGGCGATGCGCCCCTCGATGCTCTCGTAGACCTTGCCCATTTCAGACCTCCTCGTCTCGGTTCAGGGTCGCCGCGGACGCCCCGAGGTCGTTGGCACAGCGCATCGCCGCGCGCAGCCCGCCGTCCAGGTGCGCGGCGTCGAAGCCCTCGCGCCGCATGCACTCCGCGAGGTGGCCGCTCTTCATCCCGATCTCGCAGTAGAGCACATAGCGCCGATCCCGCTCGAAGGAGCGGTACGCCGCCAGCGCGCGGTCGAAATCGAGTCGCAGCGCGCCGGGGTAGTGCCAGCCGGCGAACGCGGCCTTGGAGCGGAGGTCGATCACCGTCGCGCCCTCCGGCACCGCGTCGACGGCGAGGGCGACGTCGTCTCGCGCGCCGAGGTCGAGATCGCGGAGGTCGAAGCGCGCGCGAGCTTCGAGCGCTTCGGCGAGCCGCGCACCGGCCAAGGCGCGCTCCGCGTCGTCGACGTCCGAGAGACGCGCCGCGGTC
>JANQRO010000447.1 GCA_028284525.1 Myxococcota bacterium
CAGGGCGGGGCGCCACCCGCCGCGCAGAATTTCTGCTACCCGGCCGTCTACGTCGACGGCGCTCGATGGAGCCGTCCACGTGCCGGCGGCCCCGGCCACGACCCGGTCGACTTCGCGGAGTTCTACACCATGGACCTCGAAGCCGTCGAGATCTACAAGGGGGCGGGTTCCGTGCCGGGGGAGTTCGGCGGGGGCGACGCCGCCTGCGGCGCCATCGTGGTATGGACCCGGCGCGGGGGCGTGGGCGTCCGCGGCGAGTCGCGCTCCGGGGTGGGCAGCGGTGGGGAAGGGGCGGTGCCCCGATGAGTACTCCCTCCTTCGGGGCGGCCATCGCCTTCGCGCAGGCGCTGATCCGGATCCCTTCTCTGTCGGGACACGAGGGCGAGGTGGCCGATCGCGTTCTCGAGGAGTTCCGGGCGCTCGGCTTCGCCGACGTGCGGCGAGACGGCGCCGGCAACGTGATTGGACGGGTGCGAGGCACGGGCGGTGGTCCGACGGTGCTGCTGAACGCCCACCTCGATGTCGTGGCCGAGGGCGATCCGTCGGAGTGGGAGTACCCTCCCTTCGGCGGGGTGGTAGAGGGCGGTCAGCTGCACGGCCGAGGGGCGATGGACATCAAGGGCCCGCTCGCCCTGATGACGCATGCGGCCGCCATCACGCGAGGGCGATTGCCGGGCGACATCGTCGTGGCCCACACCGTCTTCGAAGAGCGGGGCGGGCTGGGCATGAAGCGCCTCCTGGAGACCGAGGAGGTGCGCCCCGACGTGGTCGTGATCGGGGAATCCACACACGGCGACATCTGCATCGGCCATCGCGGGCGCGCCGAGCTCGAGGTGGTGCTCCGCGGCCTCGCGGGCCATGCGAGCGCCCCGGAGCGGGCGCGCAACGCTCTCGCGCTCCTGCCCGGGGTGATCGCGGCCGTCGATGCGCTGGCGGCGGCGCAGCCGACCGACCCCGTGCTCGGCCGCTCGACCGTGGTCGTGACCGACGTGCGCGCCACCCCGGCCAGCCGCAACGTGATCCCCGATCAGGTCGTGGTCGCCCTCGACTGGCGGATCCTGCCCCAGACGACAGAGCTGCAGCTCGTGGCCGCTGTCGAAGCGGCCCTGCACGAAGCGATCGGTGAGCCGCCCGAAGGGCTCGGCTTCGAGGTGCGGATGGCGACCGAAGAGCAGACCACCTATACGGGCCTCGAACGGGAGCGGGGGCTGCTCACGCCGGGATTTCTGGTCGCGAATGACGATCCCCTCGTCGAGGCGGTCGCCGCGGCCGCCGGGCGACGCGAGGGCCCAGGCGCGGCCACGATCCGCCCCTGGACGTTCGCAACCGATGGGGGTTGGAGTTGCGGCATCCACGGAATCCCCACCTTCGGGTTCGCCCCCGGCGAAGAACGATTCGCCCACACCAACCGCGAGCGCCTCGATCTCGGCGAGGCGCGCTGGGCGTTCGAGCGCTATCCCGCCATCATCGAAGCTGCGATGGAGACGCTTCAACGGTCGTAGGGGGGTAGACCGCAGCGGGCGGAAGCGCGAGGGTCCGCGGCGCGTTGCGGTATCTGGCGCGAGGCTCGAGGTGTGCCGCGGTATGGAGCGCGAAGCTCGAGGGGCGCGCCGCGGTATGGAGCGGGGCCG
>JANQRO010000483.1 GCA_028284525.1 Myxococcota bacterium
GTCTCCGGGTCGAGGCCCCTCGAGATCACCGCCGGGAGCCCGTTGTTCCAGGCCACCCAAGCCACCGACGCGTCCGCCGCCGCGAGCTCTTCGTAGGCCGCATAGGCGTCGACGGGGTCGACCTGGGGGCCTCCCGCGTCCGCGGGCACAAAGAGGCGGAACAGACCGGCCTCGACCATCGGCTCGACGACCCCGTGGACGAGACGCCGCTCGGCTTCGATGGAGTCCCGGTGGGCGAGGATCGCCGGGCGCAGCACGCGGGCCCGGGCGGCGGGCGAGAGGCTTCCGAGGGGGTCCATCCGCCCACTCTATCACCTCCCCCGCGGGCGCCGGGTATCGGCGCCGTGGGCGATCCGCGTTGCGGTCGCGCGGGGCCGCCGCGGCAGGGGCAGCGGCGCCGCGCCTCGCGGGCGCACGACCCGCGCGGGACGGGCAGGCCGAGTGCAACGACACCACCGCCCGAGCCGCCGGCACCTACACCAGAAGACGTAGATCGGAGGTGTCACATTGGCCTTCGAAATCGCCGGGGCGCTCCGCCCCGTCCTGGTCGCCTGGATCGTCGCATGGCCGAGCGCTGGCCTCGCCGACCCCACTCCGAAGCCCGCGGCGCCACCCTCGCCCCCGCCCACCGCCAGCGACCCGCTCCCGCCGCTCCATCCCGCGGCTCCGCTGCGCTCCGCGAGCGCGGAGATCTCCGCCGCCACCGGGCCCGCGCCCAGCGCCTCCGCGATCGCCGCCCTGCCTCCGGCCGACGCGGCTGGCACGCCGCTCGCCGCGCCGGAGCCAGCGGTGCACGCCTTGCTGCCGATTCCCGAGACGCCCCGTTCGGCGTCGCGCTTCGAGACGCTCTCGCGGGAGCTCTCCCTGGATCACTTCGCCGTGGGCAAACGCGGGGTGGAGTACCGCAACAGCGTAGTGATCCACCGACGCGAGCTCACGTATCGGATCTGGGGCGGTCGCAAGCACAGGCAACCGGCACTCGGCATCGAGATCCAACCCCGCCTGCGAGACCGCAAGCTCCGCATCGGCGCCTACGGCACCCAGAGCCGTGTCGGGTTCACCTTGCGGCTGCGCTACTAGGAGCGCGCGGTGGACGCCGTCCCCCTCCGCGTCGCGACCCTCAACGCCTGGGCGTTGCCCGCGCCGATCGGCCACCAGGTGCCGGGCCGCATCCAACAGATCGGCGCGGCGCTCGCCCCGCTTCACCTGGACGTCGTGGCGTTGCAGGAAGTGTGGCGACGCGACGCCCGCGATCTCCTCGTGGACGCGGGGCGTCGCAGCGGACTCCACTACCACTGGCACCGGTCCCGGGCGCTGGGTGGGAGCGGGCTCCTCGTGCTCTCCCGGTGGCCGATTCTCGACGCCGCCTTCGAGGCCTATCTGCTCGGTGGACCGCCCCACCTCACGCAGCTCGACTACTTTGCGGGCAAGGGCTTCGCGCGTCTGCGGATCGCCGGCCCCGACGGCCCCTTCACCCTCATCAACACCCACCTGCAGGCGCGTTACGGGCGTCGGGTCGACCACGGCTACGTCGGCCGCCGCGCCGGCCAGATCGTGCAGCTCGCCAAAACGCTTCGCGCGCTGCGCGACCCGGTACTGCTCGTCGGCGATTTCAACATGCGCGAAGACCACACGGGCTACGCCGTCCTCCGCGGACTCACGGGGGTCCGCGACGTCTCCCGCGAACGCGGCCGGGCCGAGGCGACCGTGCTCCCGGAGAACCCGTACCGGAGCCACGACAAGCCGCGTCGGGTCGACTACGTGTTCGCCCGCGACGGATCCGAGGCGCGCTGGGAGCCACTCGCCGCGCGCCGCGCCTTCGACACCCTCTTCACCCTCGGCGGGGAGCCGGCGACCTATTCCGATCACGCCGGGGTGATCGCCGACGTCTCCCTCCTCGAAGGAACCGGAGTCGTCGCGCCCCAGGTCGACCCTCACGCCGTCGCCGTCGCCCGCCGTGCGTTGCGCGAAGGGCGCGCGCGGGTCGCGCGCCGGCGGGGCAGCCACCGCGGCGGCGCCGCGGCGGCG
>JANQRO010000499.1 GCA_028284525.1 Myxococcota bacterium
GTCTCCGCGTCCGGCGCGTCGAGCAGCCGCTGCCGCAACGCCTCGAGGGTGTCGCCGAGGCGGCCGGCGGCCTCGGCGACGGCCCGGTCCTCGCTGCGATCGGCGCGGGCGCGAAGCGCGGGGACGAGCGTGTCGAGGGCGCCCCGCAACTCGGCGGGGGTCGTCTCGGTGACCTCCGGCTCCGGGAGCAGGGCGGGGCGCACCAGGAAGGCGGTGTCGCGCAGCACCTCGAGCTTGGCGTCCTGGTCTTCGGGGACGAAGTCGGCGAGGGTCAGCGCGAGGCGCACTTCGGGGAGGGCTTCGAGGGCGTCTTTCAGCTCGCGCGCGCTCGAGGGGTCGGGAGCGACGGCACTCAGATTCCACGGGTAGGCGTCGCCGTCGGCCAGGATCTCGTTGAACACCTGGACGGACGCCGCCCCGGGGTCGCGCACGCGGATCGGGTTGGTGTCGAACTCGAGCGCCGGAAGCCGCCACAGCGCGAGCCCGGCCGCAACCAGCGCGGCGCCGAGGACCGGGCCCGCGCGCCGCACCGGAACCCCGAGCAGCGTCGCCAGAGAGGGCGCGAGCCCCCGACCGGCCCGGGGTGTCGCGTCCGCCGCGTAGCGCAGGACCAGGGCCGGCAGCAGGGTGAAGTTCGTCACGAGTCCCACGAACATCCCCGTCCCGCCGATCCACCCGAGCTCGCCCACCCCGGTGAAATCGGTGGGAACGAAGGCGAAGAACGCCACCGCGGTGGTGACGGCGCACACGACGAGGGCGCCGCCGATCCGTTGCGCGGCGTCGCCGAGGGCCGCGGCGGTGGCGGCCCCGAGACGTCGGCCCTCGCCGTAGGCCACGCACAGGTGAATGGCGAAATCGATGCTCAGTCCGATGAAGAGCACGGCGAAGGCCGCGGAGATCAGGTTCACGTGGCCGATCGCGAACGCCGCGATGCCGGCCGTCCAGACCAGCCCGGCCAACAGGGCGGCGATCGCACACAGCACGAGCCGCACCGAGCCGAGCCCGAGGAGGAGGATGCCGGTCACCAGACCGAGCGACACGAGCCCGGCCCAGGTGGCCTGCTCGCCGATGTGCCGCGCCTCTTCGTAGGCGAGGGGGAAGGTCCCGGTGGCCCGCACGCGGACGCCCGGGTGGCGATCGAGCCCGAGCTCGGCGATCGCCGCGTCGAGGGCACCCAGGGCCAGCTCGGCCGGGCGCACCCGTTCGAAGTCGACGGCGACGCGGAGCAGGAGGATCCGGCGGTGGCCCGTCCCCGCCGCGTCCTCCGAGACGCCCCCGTCGAGGAGGGTCTGCCACGACAGCGGGGTCGCGTGCCCGGCGAGGGCCCCGTCGACGGCGCGGCGGGTGGCGTCGAAGACGTCGGTGAGCGGCGCCTCTCCGGTCTCGGAACCGTCGCCCTCGCTCGCGCGTCGGAGCAGCTCGAAGAAGCCCCCGACGCTCTGGTCGCGGGACAGCTCGGCGAGGATCGGTTGGACCTGCGCCAGGCGGTCGCCGAGGTCGTAGAGCGCGTCGGGGTCGAGGAAGAGGAGCCCGTGACGGTCGAAGAACGCACCGCCACCCGGCTGCGCGACGCCGGGAAACAGCGCCGGCTCATCCCGCAGCCGCTCCGCCAGGCGCGCCGCGCTGTCGTGGGCAAGGTCGGGGGTCGCTGCGTCGACCACCACCACGACCGGGTCCCGCAGCTCGGGAAACGTCTCGAGGAACGCGGCGCGCTCGGCCATCACCGGGAGCTCGGGGGAGAAGATCTCCATCTCGCTCGAGTTGATGCCGAGACCCGTCGCGGCGTAGAGGCCCATCGCGACGCTCGCCACCAGGTAGACGCCGATCACGGCGCCGCTGCGCTGCCCTACCCAGGCCACCCAGCGGGCCGCCAGGGCCCCGAGTCGGTGGTCGACCGAGGCCGCTGCGGGGGCCGAGCCGGGCTCGCCGGGCGCTTCACTCACGCTTCGCAGATCCTCGCAGCGACGGCACCCTGCTCCCTCCGTCCCGAGCGAGATCGACGGGCCGGCAAGGTATGGAACTCGCGCGGGCGGGGAAACCGAGCGCGCGCGACCGCTGGCGACCTCCCGGGGCGGGCGCCATCTTCCGGCGCGGAAACCGACCCGTCGGGGGCCGGAACGGGGAGCGCACACCGATGACGACACTGGTGACGGGCGCCACGGGCTTCCTGGGCTCGGCCGTCGCCCGCGCGCTGGTGGCTCGCGGGGAGTCGGTGCGCCTGCTCGCGCGACCCGCGAGCGACCGCCGCAACCTGGCCGGCCTCGACGCGGAGCTCGCCGTTGGCGACCTCGACGACGCCGCTTCCCTGGTGGCGGCGCTCCGCGGATGCCGGGCGCTCTACCACGTCGCCGCCGACTACCGGCTCTGGTCGCCGGATCCCGCTGCCCTCTACCGCACCAACGTCGACGGGACCGAGCGGTTGCTCCGTCTCGCCGCGGAGGCGGGGGTGGGGCGCGTCGTCTACACGAGCAGCGTCGCCACACTCGGGCGTCGCGCCGATGGCGGCCCCGCCGACGAAGCGACCCCGGTGTCTGCGGCCAGCATGGCGGGGCACTACAAGCGATCGAAGTTCGAGGCCGAGCGGCGGGTGCAGGCGATGGTGCGCGACCACGCCGTCCCCGCGGTGATCGTGAACCCCGCCACGGTGATCGGCCCGGGCGACTGGCGCCCCACGCCGACCGGGCGGGTGATCGAGCGCGCGGTGCGCGGACGGATCCCCGCCTACGTCGACACCGGGCTCAACCTCGTCCACGTCGACGACGTCGCGGCGGGTCACCTCCTCGCCTTCGAGCGCGGCAAGATCGGTGAACGCTACATCCTGGGCGGCGAGGACATGACGCTGCGCGAGATCCTCGGCGAGACCGCCCGGCTCGTGGGTCGCAAGCCGCCGCGTCTGCGCTTGCCGAGACGTCTGGTCCTGCCGGTCGCGTACGCCGCCGAGGCCTGGGCGCGTCTGCGCGACGCCTCCTCCGAGCCCCTGATCACCGTCGAGGGCTTGCGGAGCGCAAAGACCCGAATGTATTTCTCGTCGGCGCGCGCCGAGCGCGAGCTCGGCTACCGGGCCCGCCCCGCCCTCCAGGCGCTGGAGGAGACGGTGGCCTGGGTGCGCGAGCAGGTCGGCTAGCCCGGGGGGAGGGAGACGGCGTCGATGGGGCCCGTGCTCGAAGCGGGGGTGTGGGGATTCGTGTCCGGTGGCGCCCTCGTGGTCGGCGCCGCGTTGGGCTTTCGCCTGCGCGTGCCCCCGGCGGTGGTCGCCGGGGTGATGGCCTTTGGCAGCGGCGTGCTGATCTCGGCGCTCTCCTTCGAGCTCATGCACGAGGCCTTCGAGATCGCCGGACTCGGCGCCACCGTGGCGGGCAGCCTGGTCGGCGCCGCGCTCTACACCGCGGCCAACCGCGCCCTGGCCGCCCGCGGCGCAAAGCACCGCAAACGCTCCGCCGGCCAGCAGCCGAGCGAAGCCGACCAGGCGGGAAGCGGCGCCGCCATCGCGGTGGGCGCGTTGCTCGACGGGATCCCCGAGTCGATTGCGATCGGGCTCAGCATCCTGCACGGCGGTGCGGTGAGCATCGCGACGGTCGCGGCGATCTTCCTGTCGAACCTGCCGGAAGGGCTCTCGAGCGCCGCCGGGATGCGCGCCGCCGGCCGCAGCGCCGGCTACGTATTCGGCGTCTGGAGCGCCATCGCCGTCGCCTGCGGCGTGTCGTCGCTGGCGGGCTATGCCCTCTTTGGCGGGCTCTCGCCCTTCGTCGTGGGCTCCACCACCGCCGTCGCCGCGGGGGCGATCCTCACGATGATCGTCGACACGATGATCCCCGAGGCCTTTGCCGAGGCGCGCGACTGGAGCGGGGTCCTCGCCGTCGCGGGCTTCCTGGTGTCCTTCGCGCTGAGCGCCCTCGCCGGCTGAGGGCGCCGCCGCGGCCGGGATCCGCTCCATCACTTCGAATGATGGGATCGATCGAAACTATCGATTGGATCAATCATCGCGACCCGTCACACTCGGGTTCGCGCCCCACGAGGAGTGACCCCACATGTCCAAGACGTCTACGCGCTCGATTCGAGCCACCGCCTTCGTCGCGGCCGTGCTCGCGTTCGCCGCCTCCACCCCGGCCGCCGCCGAAGGGCGCGCCAAGCCCAACCAGTTCTGGTGGCCCGACCTGCTGAACCTCCAGCCGCTGCGACAACACGCCGTCGAGTCGGACCCGCTCGGGGGCGACTTCGACTACGCCGCCGCCTTCAGCCAGCTCGACCTCGCCGCGGTGAAGCGCGACATCGAGGCGGTGATGACCACCTCCCAGGACTGGTGGCCCGCCGACTATGGCCACTACGGCCCCTTCTTCATCCGGATGGCCTGGCACAGCGCGGGCACCTACCGGGTGGCAGACGGCCGCGGCGGGGCCGCCGGCGGGCAGCAACGCTTCGAGCCGCTCAACAGCTGGCCCGACAACGCCAACCTCGACAAGACGCGGCGCTTGCCCTGGCCGGTGAAGCAGAAATACGGCCGGGCGCACTCGTGAGCACCATGAGGTCCGCCCAC
>JANQRO010000511.1 GCA_028284525.1 Myxococcota bacterium
CCAGGAGGGCAGAGCGGGGTCGCCGAAGAGCGCGCCGAGGGCCTGGCGCGGGGCGATGTCCGCGCTTCCGACGACCACCCCGAGCCCGGCGAGACCCGCGAGCCCGAGCACCAGGGCGACGCCGACGAGACGCGGCGCGCCGGCACTCACCCGGCGTCCCCCCGGCGCACGGCGACGGCGCTCACCGCGCGTCTCCCCGGCGCACGGCGGCGGCGTTCACCGCGCGTCTCCCCGGCGCGCCGCGCTGGCGCTGGGATAGAGGAGCTGCTCGACCGTCTCCAGGGCGTCGACCAGGTGATGGGTGACCGAGAGCAGCGACGCCCCGTCGAGGGCGTGGACCCGCCCGGCGCGCACCGCCGGCACGTCGCGCCAGCGCGGGTCGCGGCGCAGCGCGTCGGCGGTCGCCGCGCCGTGCTGCGGGCTCCAGCCGGTCACGAACACGACCTCGGGCTGGAGCGCGATCGCGAGCTCGGTGGACAGCGGTGCCGAGCCGCGCAGGTCGACGTCACGCGCCACGTTGTGGGCTCCGGCCCGGGTGAGGAGGTCGTCGACCAGGCTGCCGCGCCCCGCGCTGTAGGCGCCGCCGGCGAGGTAGAGGGCCCGTGGTGGTGTCGCGCTGCGCCGGCGTCGCTCCACCCGTTCGACCCGGGCCCGCAGCGTCGCCACCCAGCGCCCGGCGCGTGCGCTCGTCCCCGTCGCCTCCCCGAGGCGAAGGATGTTTGCGAAGACGTCGTCGAAGGAGGCGAAGCTTCCGAGACGCAGCAGCGGCACCCCCGCGCTCGCCAACAGGTGGGCCGTCTCGGCCCGGGTGTAGTTCGCGACCACGAGCAGGTCCGGCGCCAGCGGGAGCAGGGTCTCGGCGCGCGCCTCGATGCGGACCACCGCGGTGGGCACACGACCGGCGTCCGGGCTCAGATGGGGGTCGTCGACGAAGCGCGTCACGCCGACCAGGCCGCCGGGTCCGACGAGCTCGAGCAGCACCTCGTCCGAGGCGAGGGTCGCCGACGCGATCCGCCGCGGTGGCCTGGCGAGCTCCGTCACGCGGCCACTCGGATCGAGCAGGCGTTTGGGGAAGGTGTCGCCTCCGGGTTCGATCCGCGTGGCGCGCTCGGCGTGTTCCGGGAGGGCGAGGCGCAGCTCCGCGCCCGCCCACCACGCGGACGCTACGGCCAGGAGGAGGAGCCCCGGGGCGAGGGCAGCGCCGAGCCGGGCGCGCGGGGACGAGGGGGTGGCTCCCGACATGACGCGCGCACGATAGCTGCGCCTGTGCCGCGCTGTACCGCCGGTGTCCCGCCCCCGGCACCCGGTGTCGCGCGGGCCTCGGCTCCTGCCGCTTCGCGCCACCGCAGGCATGTGGCAACATGCCTGAAACCCCTTGATCCCACAGCACAAAGCGCTCTTCCGGGCCTGGCGCGCCGCGTCGGCACGAACCCTGAACCGGCCCGGCGGGACGACACTCCACAGACGGGAGGAGACGACGGTGAGGTGGTTCTTCGACGCGGCGATCCGGGGCCTGGCGCGGCTGCTGGTCCAGATCTTCTACCGGCGGGTCGAGCTGGTCGGGGTCGAGCACATTCCCCGCAGCGGCCCGGTGCTGCTGGTGGCGAACCACGGCAACGCCCTGGTCGACCCCGCCCTGGTGGTGGCGCTCTCGCCGCGGATGCCGCGCTTTCTCGCCAAGCACGTGTTGTTCCGGCACCCGCTGGTCCGACCCCTGTTGGCCCTGGCCGGGGCGATCCCCGTCTACCGCAAGGTGGACGGCGCGGACGCCCGCGCCAACCAGGACACCTTCGTCCGTTGTCACGACGAGCTCGCGGCCGGGGGGGCCATTGCGCTCTTTCCCGAGGGCATCTCCCACCACGAGCCCCGCTTGCAGCCGCTCAAGACCGGCGCCGCGCGTATCGCCCTCGGCGCCGAGGCGGCCCACGGTCCCCTGGGCATCCAGGTCGTCCCGGTCGGTCTCGTCTTCGAGGAGAAGGAGCGCTTCCGCTCCAAGGCCCTCGTCGTGTTCGGCGAGCCCTTCGGCATCGAAGACGAGGTGCGCCGCGCCGAGGCATCCGATGCCCAGGCGAAGCAGGTGGTCCGCGAGCTCACCGAGCGCATCGCCCGGGCCCTCGCGACGGTCACCCTCAACACCGACAGCTGGGAAGACCAGCGGCTCGCCTCGCGCGCGTCCGACATCGTCGCACGCGACGTCGACGAGGCCGCGAGGGGAGCCGCCCGGGGCGACTTCACGCTGCAGCGCGAGGTCGTCGCCGCCTACGAACGGCTGCGCGAGAGCGACCCCGCCACCGCCGAGGCGCTGCGTTCCCGGCTGGCCGAGTACGAGCGCGACCTCGACGCCCGCGGCTTCCGCGACGAGCACGTGAGCGCAGCGCATCCCTCCTTCGTCACCCGCTACGCGATCCCGCGGGTGGTGAAGCTGCTGTTCTGGCTCCCGGTGGCCCTGGTCGGCAGCGCGGTGAACTGGCTGCCCTACCGGGCGGTGGGCGTCGT
>JANQRO010000514.1 GCA_028284525.1 Myxococcota bacterium
GCGCTTCACCGGGGCCGATCTCCTCGTCGGACACAGCTGCTTCATGGCGCAGGTGACCGGCTTGCTCGAGGCGTACCCGGCGCTCGAGGCCTACTACGCGCGGCTCTGCGAGCGGCCCGCCCACCGGCGGGCCTATCGGGCCGACGCAGTCGCTTCGGGGCGGCGCGGCGCGACCGCGACGGCGTAGAAGAGACAGTCGCTCTCAGCGATATCCGCGCGGGTCGTGATCATCAGCGGCCGGAAGGTCGCGGCTGCGACCAAGCGGCCCGCCCGCTCGGTCAACAGGTGGCCGACCGGGCCCACGGCCGACGCGCTGCGTACCTGCAGCGAGCCGAGTCCGTCCTCGGTGATCCACCCGAGGGTCTCGCCCGGAATGATCGTGCCAAAGTTGTGGCGGTCGAGATCCGGGTCGAGGACGACGTCGACCCCGGGTACGGGGCGGCGCGCGAAGGCCACCCGTTGGCCGGGGGCGAGTTCGACGCGGACGGGATGGGTGAAGACGTCGAGCCTGTGGCGGGCGTCCGTAGTCACGCTGTCGGACTCGAGAAAGCGGCACAGCCCTTCGTAGGCCACCGCGTCCGCTGCCGGGTCGCCGACGCCCCCGCACTCCACGACGACGGACGGACACAACGGGGTGGTGGCCTCGAATAGGGTGCCGAGTTGGAGATCGGTCACGATCAGGTGGTCGGCGAAGAGCGTCGCAAGGGCGTCGTGGGCGGAGCGGGTCTCGGTCACGACGGCGTAGGCGGGGCCACGCCCCGAGGTGTTGTGGAGGTCGACCAGGGCTTCGGGTGTCTCCGCGCTGAGGGTCTCGAGACAGGCTTGGGCGAGAGCGCCCTCGGGCCCGCGAAACGGCGCCCGAAAGCAGCGGTTGAGGTCGCGCCCCCCCTCGACGAAGCGGTGTGAGAAGAACGGCTCGACCCGAGCGGCCTCCACGGCGCCCAGAAACCCGAGCACGTCGGTCGCCGGGGTCCGCCCCTCGACGAGATAGCGCACCAGCGCGCGGACCCCGGAGGGCTCGTTCCCGTGGAGGAGGGTGGTGAGCGCGCGACGGCGCGAGCGATCGCGCCCCGCGAGCCGAAAGCGAACCGGACCCGGAAGCTCTCGGATCAGCGACTCGGCCGTGGTGCTCGGATCGAGCCGTCCCGGGTGCCAGTCGAACCAGTGCGCGTCGGCGGGCGCCGACGCGTCGGTCACGGCGTCGCGCCCCACTCGTGGACGGGCCGGTTGGTCTCGGCCAACGCCAGGTAGCGCTCGAGCATCTCGCGTAGCGCCCTGGACCGCCCGAGACGCGGCTCGAGCTCTTCGAGACAGCGCCGCTGCCAGCGCGCCGGGGTCACCCCGGTCTCGACCCGCGCCGCGATGATGCCGAGGAGACGCTCGGTCTCGTCGGGGTCGACGCCCAGACGCTCGAGGCCCGCCGCGGCGCGCGGCAGATGTTCCCGCACCAGCTCGCCGACGGGCCGCTCGTCCGGGGAGACCCCGCGCGGCCGGGGCCAGAGGAGACGGGCGCCGAGCCCGCGCTGGGCCGCGCGGTAGAAGTTCCAGTGAGCGTATTCGAAGGGGAAGCTCGGCAGCAGCGACTCCATGTCGTCGGCGATCCCGGCGATCATCCCCAGATGGAAGGCCGCCGAGGCCATCATGTCGATGGGGGTGGGGCCCGAGGGCAGGGCACGCAGCTCGATCCGGAGGTGGCCCCCGCCCGCCGGGTCGTAGATCGCGCGGTTCCAGCGCCACACGGTGCCCTGGTGCAGGCGCAGCTCCTCGAGCCGGGGCACCCCGCCGTCGTCGACGGCCGCCGCGGGCCCTTCCTCGGCGAGGACGGGCAACAGCGGGGGAAAGAGCGCGACGGCCTCGGCGAAGAGCTCGTACGCCCCGCGCCGCAGCCACCCGTGGCCGAAGGACACGCGGGACGGGGGGCGCCACGCGCCATCGGCCTGGGGCCGGCTGTCGATCGATTGCTTGAACAGCGCCACACGGGTTTCGTCCCAGAGCCGTTGCCCGAGCAGGGTGGGGGAGTTGGCGCTGACGGCGAGGGCGAGGGGCGTCGTGAGCTGGGCGGCGTTGTACCAGGCCGCGAACTCCTGGGGCCGCACCCGAAGGTGGACCTGGAAGGAGGTGGTCGCGCCCTCGAGGGTGACGTCGTCGGCGGCGAGGTCGAGGGTGTCGGCGCCGCGGATGTGGATGCGAAAGGGGTCGCGACGCAGCCGGCGCAGCCCCGCCGAGAGCGCGCGGTAGCGGGGGAGGTCGGTCATCGCGCCCGGCTCGAGCTGGCGTGGCTCCAGGGTGGGGAGGATCCCGATCGCGGCGACCCGGGCGTCGAAGCCGGCGCAGATGCGGTTCAGCGCGGCCAGGGCGTCGACCATCTCGGCTTCCATCGCCGCGAAGGGGCGGGCCGCCGCGTCGACCGGCCGGAGGTTGTATTCGAGGTTGAAGCGATCGAGCTCGAGCTGGAGCTGGGGGTCGAGGCTCTGGGCCAGGACGTCGCGGTTCAACGGGAGCGCGCGCCCGTCGGCGTCCACGATCGAGAGCTCGAGCTCCGCGCCGAGGGACGGCGGGTGCTGCCCGAACTCCGGTTCGCCCAGGAGCGAGCGCAGGGCCCCGAGACTTTCGTCGAGCCGCTCCGAGAAGCGTTCGTAGTCCGCCGCGTCGAAGCGTTCGCGCGTCACCTGGAGACCCATGACCGTGCGCCCCTACTCGCAGAAGTACGACAGCAGGTCGGCGTCGGTGGCGATCCCCACCAGCTGTCGGTCGTCGTCGACGATCAGGACGGCGTGCATCGCGCCGTCGGCCACCAGCTCGAGGGCCTCGTCGACGCTGGCGCTCGGCCGGAGCATCACGAGGTCGCGGCTCATGAGGTCCGCGATCTCGGCACTGCGGTCGAGCTCGGCATCGCTCGCGTCCGCGCCGTCGCGGGTCACCCGCCGCACCGCGCGGAGCAGGTCGCGGGAGCTCAGCATGCCGACGAGCCGGCCGTCGGCCACGACGGGGAGGTGGTGGACTTCCGCCCGCGCGAAGCGGCGCCGCGCCTCGCTGAGCGGCGCGTCGAGGGGAATCGTCACGAGGTTCGTGGTCATCCACTCGGAGATCGGCGTCGTCGCCCGCGAGCCCCGGGCGCTCACGCGGAGATCCGCAGCGCGAGGTAGGGGACGAGGTTCAACACCACGATCGCGACCTTGTAGTTCGCCAGGTATTGAAAGTAGGCGCGGGCGAGATCGTCCGCGTCGAGGGCGAACATGCGACTGTGGATCGGCGAGACCTGGCCGCGCAACAGGACGAGCCAGAGCGACGCGAACACGAGCACGCCGGTGTTGAGCACGGTGCACCAGCCGAGAACGGCCGTGATGGCTTCGCGGGTCATGGACTCTCCACACGGGGCGGGGGCCAGACGGCCCCGCCACCCCGGTGCTTCGCAAGGAGCGTGCCAGGCCTAGGCCCCTCAGCGCACGCGCCGTGCGGAAGACCGGGACACTTTGTCACAGGCTCTAGGCCCGGTGGCGCTTCTCCTTCTCCACCTCGACGAGCCGGCCGGCGTCGGTCACGCCGACCTCCCACTTCCACTCCCCGGCGGTGCCCTGTACCTCGAAGTGGACCTCTCCGTCGACCTCGCCGCGCTTCACCCCGCGAACCTCGAAGTCGGCGTGGGCGTCGCCCAGCACCCGCTCCACCTCCCGCAACGCGACGTCGGGGACATCGCCGAGACGGGCCACGTGCATGCTCCGCGCCCCGCGGCGGCGCTCGACCTCGAACTCCACCATGTCGCCGTGGCGGTCGAAGTCGGCCTCCACGGTGATCGCCTCGCCCAGGTACTCCCCGGCGATCCGCGCGTTGTCGCCGTTCTTGCTGGCGCGGGCCGTCCTGTGGAGGAAGCCCGGCAGGACGCGATCGGTCTCGGTGCGCAGGGCGCTCGGGAGGCCCTCGTAGGCGACCTCCTGGAAGGGGTTGAGGAGTCGCCGCAAGATCGACCCCCCGACCAGCAAGACGAACACGCCGAGAAAGACGAGCACCAGCGTCGAGTCCATGGAAGCGCCTCCTGTCGCGGGGTCGCGATTGCGCGACCGAGAGCGGGGGTCCCCGACTCATCGGAAGGCTCCGGGGGCGTCTTGATCGACACCGCGCGCCCCGGTTCCGTCCCGCGCGGGGCTCCCGTATGCTCGGGCCCAGCACGCTGGACCGGAGGGGCAATGAGCGACGACCACCACCACGGCGACGGGTTTCCCGATCTGGCGCACCTTCCCTCGGACCCGGCGCTGCGGGTGCGGGCGATGGAGAGTCTGCTCGTCGAGAAGGGGCTCGTGCGCCCCGAGACGATCGACGCCTACATCCAGAAGTTCGAGCGCGAGGTCGGGCCCCACAACGGCGCCCGGGTGGTGGCGCGCTCCTGGGTCGACCCGGCCTTTCGCGAGCGGCTGCTGGAGAACGCCACGGAGGCGGTGCGCGAGATGGGCTTTCTGGGCGCACAGACCACCGACGTCGTCGCGGTCGAGAACGGTCCGAAGGTCCACCACGTGGTCGTCTGCACCTTGTGCTCCTGCTATCCGTGGACGCTGCTCGGAATTCCTCCGGCCTGGTACAAGTCCTACGAGTACCGGTCGCGGGTGGTGCGCGAGCCCCGGGCCGTGCTGGGCGAGTTCGGCATCGAGCTCGACGACGACGTCGAGGTGCGGGTCTGGGACTCGACCGCGGAGGTGCGATACCTCGTGATCCCCGAGCGGCCCGCCGGCACCGAGGGCCTCGACGAGGACGCCCTCGCGGCCCTGGTGACCCGCGACGCGATGATCGGCGCCGCGCGGCTGGAGGCGTCGCCGTGAACGGGCCCCACGACATGGGCGGCATGCACGGCTTCGGACCGGTCCCGTACGAGGAGGACGAGCCCGCCTTCCACGAGGCCTGGGAGTCGCGGGTGTGGGGGATGATGTTCGCCACCACCTCGCCGGAGGGCGCGAACCTCGACGCCGCCCGCCACACCACGGAGCGGATTCCTCCGGCTCGCTATCTCGCCCTCAGCTACTACGAACGCTGGCTCGAGTCGCTCACGGCGTCGCGGATCGAAGGCGGGCTCGTGACCCGCGACGAAGTCACCGCGGGCCACGCGGCGCCTGGCGCCACACCCCGCGACGACGCCGCCGGGCCGGAGACCGTCGACCCCTACCAGGTCTTCGACTTTCGCCGCGACGTCAAGGCCGCGCCGCGCTTCCAGCCGGGGGACGCGGTGCGCACGGCGAATCCCCATCCGCGGGGCCACACCCGGCTTCCGCGGTACGCCCGGGGCAGATGCGGGGTGGTCGCGCTCCACCACGGGGCCCACGTCCTCCCCGACACGAACGCCCACGGCGAGGGCGAATGCCCGACCCATCTCTACACGGTGCGCTTCACCGCGCGAGAGCTCTGGGGCGACGACGGCCACCCGCACGACGCGATGTCCCTCGACATCTGGGAGTGTCACCTTGAGCCGCGCTGACGGGGCCGACCGGGGAGGGGCGGGGCCGACCCGCTCCCGTCGCGACGAGCCGCCCTTCGCCGAGCCCTGGCAGGCCCAGGCGCTGGCGACCTCGCTGGGGCTCCAGGAGGCCGGACTGGTGAGCCCGACCGAATGGTCGGAGGCGCTGGGCGCAGCGATTCGACGGGCCCGGGCGGCGGGCGATCCCGACACCGGGGAGACCTACTACCTCCACGTCCTCGACGCCCTGGAGACCCTGCTCCGCGACAAGGGGCTCGTCGCCGACGACGAGCTGCGCACGCGCAAGGCGGACTGGGAGGCGGCGTATCGGCGCACTCCCCACGGCCAGCCGGTACACCTCTCGCGCTAGCCCCCCGCCGTGCTCCCCATCGTCATCATCGTCGGGTATCTGGTGGGGGTCACCGCACTCGGCAGCCTCTTCGCCCGGCGCGCCGCGACCGGCTCGGGCTGGGCCGTGGCGAGCGGTCGTCTCGGGCTCCTGATGGTGGCGGCGGGCGTCGCGGGCACGCGCAT